>JAIRNH010000066.1 GCA_031258155.1 Helicobacteraceae bacterium
GCGGGAGCGGCAAAAGAGATCGCAAACGCGACCGATCTAGAAACTTGCAAAAAGATTCAGGCTCGTCTTCTAAAAGACGAACGCTTTATTGATGAAACGGCGGCTTGCGAAATCGTCGATCTATTAGCGTTTGTTCTGCGCGGCGATAATAGCCAATCGATCGCAACGCCGCCAAGCTCGCAATACGCTTCGCCATCGACTTCGCAGTCGCGATACGCGCAACCGCAAACAAACGCAAACGCGCAGAATACGGGCGTAAATAACGCAAGCGGCTGGATTAGTAACGCGGCAAAAACAATTATCACCGTAATTATCGCGATAGCCGTTGGTATCGTAGTTGGGGCTATTGCCGTATTTGTGATATGTTGTATTAGCTTTCTAATTGCAGGCGGAGAAAGAATAGACAATTTATGGTCGTCTAATTATGACTATCATTCTTACAAAATTATAGATCACGCCAAAAAGATAGCCGCAGTTTGCGGCGCTATTGGCGGCTTTATAGTTTGGCTAATAACATTTTATAAGGTCAATAAAAAGTTACTGCCAAAGGCTACAAAAGATTGGATTAAGAATTGGCGCAATTGACTTGCCGCTTATATTTATATAGCAAGGCTTTATTAGCGCCGATCTTTAATAAACGCCGCGTGATAAATCTATATCGCTAGGGAGATAAAGATGTATGATCGCATCACTAAAAAGACGGCGTTTTACGCTGGCGGCGGCGCTATTGGCGGCGCTTTAGGCGAAATTATAAGCGAGTTATTCGCTTTTAATGAAGCTACCGACTCATTCATTGAATGCCTAGTTCATACGGCGATCTGGATGGGAGTAATCGGGTTTGGCGTATCCATATCGCTGTTAGTAGCGCTTGGGATATATCTAAGAAAAACGCCAAATTGGCAATCGCTAGTAAAAGCGGCGTTAATCGGCGCGGGCGCGGGCGCGGTCGCGGGCGGATTGGCGCAATTTATCTATAGCTTCGCGTTAGCGGAGATTGGCAAATTTGGATTGCTGCCGCGCGTTATTCAGGCGCTCTGCTGGGGCTTGGCGGGCTTGGGTTTGGGTTTGGGCGTTTCGCTTTTCACGCCAAACTATTCGGCGCTAAAAGCGATTTTGGCTGGATTTGCGGGCGGCGCGATCGGCGGCGCGATATTTCTTTTGTCTGGCGCTTTTCTGCCCGAAACAATTTCTCGGATTGCGGGCATAGCGATTTTAGGCGCGACGATTGGGCTAACTATTTCGGCGGTTGAGGAGATATTGCGCGAGGCGTGGCTAACGATAATCTGGGGCAAAAACGAAACCTCCTCCGTCTCGCTAGGGCAAAAACCCGTAACGCTAGGTAGTTCAAGCGAGGCGGACATTCGCCTGCCGCGCAAAAAATATCCGCCCGTAACGGCGGTCATATCGGTAGAAAACGGCAAAGTTATATTGGACAACAGGCTGAGCAATCAAAGAGTCGCGCTCCCAAACGGCAGCAAAATTAGCATGGGAACAATCGGCGTAATTATCAATATACGCAAAAGCGGCATAGATAGAAAGGAGCGATAATGGACGCGAAGTTTATAGCGATTGTAGGGCGCTTGCTCAAGGAGCAAGGCGCGGATACGTTGATCAATGCGGCAAAATGCAAAGCGTTTTTAAACGATTACGCCAAAAGCGAATTTAAGAGAGAGCGGCATTTGCTGATGATCGCTATTGAGGCGGGGGCGGCAAAAGAGATCGCAAACGCGAGCGATCTAGACGCTTGCAAGAAAATTCAAATCCGTTTTCTAAGAGACGAACTCAGCATCGACGGCGCGGCGGCTTGCGAAATCATTGAGCTATTAGCGTTTCTCCTGCGCGACGATCAAAACCAATCTATTGCCCAAACGGCAAAACTCGCGCCGCAATCGCAATATAATCCAACGCGATACGACGATGAATCCTCGTTGCGGCGGCAAACGAGCGATCCGCCGTATCAGACGCCGCAAAACGGCGATAACGCACGATCGGCAAAAGCTAATAGATCAATAGGCTTTTTTCTTTTTATCGCGGGCGTTATAGCCGTCGTTTGCTTTGGTATAGTCGTCTTTATAAACGATCTATCCAGTAGCTATTATCAATCGCAATCAACGCAAAAGATCGCGCCGCCAACAACGCAGAATATCGACCCGCAAATCGCAATTCTAAAAGAGACGCTTGATAAGGCAAAGAGAGCCGAGCGCCTAAACGATCGCAAAGAGGCGATACGACTATATACAAAAGCGATCGAACTCGCCCCCGATAATTTCGCCGCGTATAGCGATCGCGGGGATATTTACTACGCGCTAAACGATTACAAAAAAGCGATCGCGGATTTCAGCCAAGCTATCAAGATTGATCCTAACGTAGCCTACGTTTATAACAACCGAGGAAACGCCTACGCCAATCTGGGCTTTTATTCCGCGTCTATCGTCGATTACTCTCAAGCGATCAATATCTCTCCTAGCGACGCAAAAATCTACAATAATCGCGGATACGTCTATCAAACATTAAACGATTACAAAAAAGCGATCGCGAACTATAATCAAGCTTTGGGTATCGATCCAAACTATGCGGAGGCTTATAATAATCGCGGGCTTGCCAACTATAGTTTAGGCGCTTATTCAAAGGCAATCGCGGATTTTAACCAAGCTATCAACATTAACCCCTACATCGCGGACGCTTATAACAATCGAGGAAACGCTTATAATGATTTAGGCTATAGAAATAAAGCGATCGCCGATTACAATCAGGCGATAACAATAAATCCAAATTTGCCGTATTTGTATAATAATCGCGGGGACGCTTACTATAATATGGGCGACTACAAAGCCGCCGCGAAAGACGCGCGAAAAGCGTGCGAACTAGGTAGTTGCGATCTGCTGCGGCAGATAGAGAAAAATTAACCGCAAACGAGATAGCAAAATATTTACGCAAGTAGCAAAGAAACTTAAACGCTAATGCTTGAGCGAGCGGCTTTTTTAGCGCTTACAAATCTTGTCTCGAGCGCTATGTCTAAAACATTAACCGTTTTCCCGTCCATTATAACAATAGCGCGCCAATCGCCAAAACGCAAGCGACGCGCAAGCCTTTGAATAATCCGATAAGCGGTTTAGGGCGCGGCAAGCCCGTTTCAGCGAAACGATAAATGCGCTCGATGATCGCCGAGCGGTCGCGCTTGTCGATTTTATCAAGCGTTTTCAGCGACGTTTCCGCAAACTCAACTTTTAGCGGCATAGCGCGACCTTACCTCTTCAAGCGAATATGCGCGCTCTTCGCCGCGATCAATACGATCTAAGATCGCGCGGCATTTAATCGCCAGCGCGTCGTCTAGTTCGTCGTCCTCGTCGATGTAGTCTAGCGCAGCCGCTTATGTTACGGCGCTTTAACGCATATTTTTCTTTTTCGCAATCGCGGCGATTAACTGGATAATATCAGCGTCCAACGAGTAAGTTTTGACTACCGCTCCCATTTCTTGCTCCTTTGTTATTTATTGTTATAACATAATCATATTTTGACAAGACTTTCTCGTAAATAATCAGACGGGTTGTTATGGAGAAGTAAAAAAGCGGCTCTATACCCTATTTACGCCCTGTAAGCCGCGTCGTTAGCGTCGCGCGATTGTATTATAGACTGATCGGATCGCAACGCAAACGCTAAAAAATAGCGCAAATATTTTGCCGCGCGGCGATTTAGCGTATTTTTCGGTCTCAAACGATCACGACGCCAAGTCTTGCGTCGCGATCGTATCGATTACGCTTATTTCAAACGAATAACTTTTTGTCGCCGTTGGCATATGGCTCTCCTATTGTTCATTATGCGTATTAACATATTTCCGCTTCGAGGTCAAGATTTTCCATAACAATTCTATCCGCCGCTTTGGTTGCGTAACATCGGTAATCGAAAACCCGCGATCAGACCTTGCGATGCGTTTAGCTTTAAGTTAAGCGGTCGCTAGGGTAATAGTATTTGATCGATTAGAAACAAGCCTATTATAATAAAGCGGATATTTTGTTTTTTGCGATTTATCGGTATGTTGTGGCGCTTAACGCGCCGCGATCAACGTTAAAGCGTTTATCGCCGCGTCTCGCGGATTTTTTGCGCAAACGATCGGGCGCCCCATAACGATGAAATCGCACCCTTCGCGTCGCGCCGTTTGAGGCGTAGCCACGCGGAACTGATCGTCGGTTTCGCCGCCCTCAAAACGAACGGCGGGACAGAGCGAGAGAAAATGCTCCGCGCACGCCGCTTTGATCGCGCGACTTTCATAAACCGAGCAAACCGCGCCGTCCAAACCCGCGTTATACGCAAATCGCGCCATATCGATCGCCGACTTTTCAATTGGGTTGTGGTAGATCGACGCAAATTCGTCGTTAGAAAAACTCGTTAGCGCCGTAACCGCCAAAACAATCGGGCGCGTTTTTCGCGCGTTTAAGCGGCTCATCGTCGTTTCCATCGCCCTGATTCCGGCGGAAGCGTGAATATTGAACATATCCGCGCCGCGATCGGCAATCTCTAACGCCGCGTCCGCCGTCGTGTTTGGAATGTCGCATAGCTTCAAGTCTAAAAAAATAGGCGCGTCGCCCAACCTTTTTATCCTATCTATAAACGCCCACCCGTCGCGGATAAAACTCCTAAGCCCGATCTTGAACCATAGGTCTAAGCCGCTTAGCTTTTCGACGACTAGCAGGTTCTCTTCGGCGCTTTGCAAATCCAGCGCGACGCATAACTTCAAGCGCTAATCCTTTGTTTGCGGATCGCTTCCAACACTCCGTTGATAAACGGCGGCGCGTGTTCGTCGGCGAACATTTTTATTAAATCCAGCGCCTCGTTAATGGCGATCGGCGCGTCGCTACCGCCAAACATTATCTCGCAACAGGCTAACCGCAAAACGGCAAGCTCCATGCGCCCTAGCCTATCCAGACTCCACTCTTTTGATATTTTGGAGGCGATCTCCGCGTCGATCGCGCTTAGGTTGGCGCAAGTTTTTTCAAAAAGCGAAACGGCGAACTCTTTATATTTTTGCGCTATTTTCGTCTCGGCGAGGAAGCCGTCCATCAGGTCTTGGCGGGTGTTGCCCATATCGTAAGCGTATAGCGCCTGCGCGGCGATAAGCCGAGAGCGGCGGCGCGCGCTCAAACTATTCGCCTAGTTTAGCGTAGAGATCGATTAGCTCGATAACTCCCGTCATCGCCTCGAATCCTTTGTTGCCCGCTTTGCTTCCGGCGCGTTCTATGGCTTGCTCGATAGTGTCGGTGGTCAATACGCCGAAGGTTACGGGAATCAGGGATTCTAAAGCGACGGCGGCTATGCCTTTGGTGGTTTCGGCGGCTATATAATCAAAATGCGGCGTAGAACCGCGTATCACCGCGCCGATGCATACTATGCCCGCGTAACGACCAGTTTTTATGGTTTTTTTAAGCGTCATCGGTATTTCAAACGCGCCGGGCGTCAATACTACGTCCAGATTCTTTTCGTCGCCGCCGTGTCGTATAAAGCTGTCTTTCGCCCCCTCTACAAGCCGATCGGTAACAATATGGTTAAAACGCGAAGCGATTATCGCCGCTTTGACGTTTTTGTCTAGCCGTAACGCGCCTTCGTAAAGCATTCTAAAGCCTTTGATCGCCCGCAAATCGGGCGTGGATTAAAAACTACCGATTTTCGGCGGTTTTAGCGGAGCGAATCTCTTTGATACGCGCCGCTTTACCGCGTAGGTTACGCTGGTAGTAGAGTTTCGCGCGGCGAACGCGACCGCGTCTAATAACCTCGATTGTTTCTAGCGCCTCCGCGTAAAGCGGAAAAATACGCTCTACGCCGATATTGTTCGCGCCAATCTTGCGAACGATAAAGGTTTTGTTAGCGCCCTCGCCGCGTTTGGAGATGCAAACGCCCTCGAAAATCTGAACGCGGGTTTTTTCGCCCTCTTTGATTCTAACGCCGATACGAATAGTGTCGCCCGCGCCGAACTGAGGACGCGCTCTCTCGCCGATCTGCGCTTTTTCAAAGGCTTCGATATATCGGTTTCTCATAACTGTATCCTTAAAATTGCTTGAAAAAGGGGCAATTATAGCGGAAATAACTTAATAGATTAGCGCTAAGTCAGATCGGGGCGAAAATAGCGCGTCTTTAGCGCCGAAAGGCGCGATCTAAACTCGTCGATCGCCTTATGATTGCCGCTAAGTAGCTCGCTTGGCGTTCCATAGCCGCGAAACAGCGTCGGTTTCGTAAAACTAGGCGACTCTAAAGCCGCGTTTTCAAAGCTATCCGTTAGCGCCGATCGCTCGTTGCCAAGCGTCCCGCTCACAAAGCGGGCGATCGCGTCGCACATCATAATCGCGGGTAACTCGCCGCCCGTCAAAACAAAATCGCCGATCGAAAAAACCTCGTCGGCAAAAACTTCGATCGCGCGTTCGTCGAAACCCTCGTAACGCCCGCAGACAAAAGCGATATGTTCTTGCGCGGCTAACCTTTTCGCGTCGCGCGATCCGAACCTTTTCGCGCACGGCGTCATGAACAAAATCTTGACCTTTGGCGATTTGCGCCTTAGATCGGCTAACGAGTCAAACAGCGGTTGCGGCGTCATCACCATTCCGGCGCCGCCGCCGGTTACCGTATCGTCGGTTTTTTGCCATTTGTCGGCGGAGTAATCGCGCGGATTGACGATCTCGATCTCAAGCAGCTTTTTATCAATCGCTTTTTTTAGGATCGCCTCGTTGAAATAGGGCGCGATCAGGTTCTCAAAGATCGTAATAAAGCTAAAACGCATTGCCGCTCTTAGATTTTTCAAATAGTATAGACAAATCCGCCAAAAAACTCGGCGCTAAGCGCTCGATCCGCCCTAACATAGCCGCGACGATACGCCAAGCTAACCGCTCGATTCCGTTTTCGCGCGCCCTTTTAACGTCCGCGTTCGTCAACGGCGAGAAACAAGCTAAACGTCGTTCTTACTCGCCAATCCGCGAGGGTCGTATCTTAACGTCGCGGATCGCGGCGATCTCGGCTTGCCGATCAATCTTACTCGCGAGCGGAAAATTGATCCGCGCTCATTTATTTGGCGTTAAGATTAGCAAAATCTCCCACCATTTTCATAGCCGCCTCTTTTTTGGCGCAATCGACGCGCTCGGTCGTTTCGTTAAACGCCGCGATCAGCAAAATAACAAGCGATTGCTTGTCTCCTAAAAGCGAGTCGTCGATCTGAAGATCGACAATCTCCCCCTTGCCGTTGGCTACGATTTTTATAAGTCCGCCGCCGCTTTTGATCGTATAGGCGACGCTTTCGGCGCTCTCTTGAATTTCGCGGGCTTTTTGTTGCACTTGGGTTAAAAGCTCGCCGATATTCCCTAAGTTTAAATTTTCAAACATTATCAGCCCTATATTTCGCGCAAAACCTGCGTTAGCGTGTTGTTTTCATCGACCATTACAATCGTCGGCTTGTAGTTAAGCGCCTCTCGTTGATCCAGCAAACAGTAACATACGACAATCACCTTATCGCCGACGCACACTTTTCGCGCCGCCGCGCCGTTTAAGCAGATTTTCCCGCTATGTTTTTCGCCTTTGATCGCGTAAGTGCCAAAACGCTCGCCGTTGTTGAGGTTTAACACCTCCACTTTTTGACCGACTAAAATCCCGCTCGCTTCCAGCAAAGCCTCGTCGATCGTAATCGATCCCACGTAATTTATATTCGCGTCCGTAACCGTGGCGCGATGAATCTTCGCGCACATCATTTCTCGCATCACGCCGCGCCTCCTTTTAGTAGTTCTAGGACGACTTCGCGATCGCTAAAGGGCAAAATGTTATCGCCGATTGTTTGCGTCGTTTCATCGCCTTTGCCTAGTATAGCCAAAATCTCGTCTTTTTCAAGATCGGCGAGGGCTTTGGCGATCGCCTCTTTGCGATCGACGATACAGACGACGTTTGGGTGAGACTCGCAACCGACTTTAATATCGTCGATAATCGCTTGCGGATCTTCGCTTCGCGGATTATCGCTTGTAATATATAGCCTCTTGCAATGCTTGGCGGCTGCCGCCGCCATCAGCGGTCGTTTGCTTTTGTCGCGATCGCCGCCCGCGCCGAAAACCGCGACGATTTTTCGCGGAAAGAGCGCCTCTAACGCCTTATCGATCCCGTCCGGCGTATGGGCGAAATCTACGATCGTTAGCGGTTCTTTGCAAACAATCTCCATACGTCCCGCCACGCCGCCAAAGTTTTCAACCTGATCGCAAATCGTTTTTAGCGGTTTGTCGGTTAGCAGTTTTACCGCGCCGATCGCGGCGGTAACGTTGTATAGGTTAAAGCGCCCGATCAAATCGGCGTTAAAGATTGCGCGTTCGCCTCCAAAAAGGATCGCGCCGCTTAAACCGTCGTTTTGCGAGTAGGCTTCAAGTTTAAACGTGGCGGGCGTTTCGATCGCGTAGGTGCGGGCGTTGGTTATGTTGAACTCTACTTGCGGATCGTCTTTGTTGATCAGTTTTAGCGTATCGTCGGCAAAAAAACTATTTTTCACGCGCCGATACTCCTCAAACGTTCGGTGAAAATCCGAGTGATCGCCCGTGATATTGGAGTGGATTTTAAGCGCGAATTTAAGCGCCTCGACGCGCCCTTGCGCGATCGCGTGGCTACTGACTTCGGTAACGAAAAAATCGCGCGCGGCTTTTTTGGCGCGATCTATTCGGGCGTAATTATCCAGCAAAACGGGCGTGGTAAGACCTTTTGGCGCGATCGCTTCGCCGTCGATAAAAAAACCGCGCGTGCCTTGCATAGCGACGCTATAGCCTAAATCCAGCAAGATCGAGTAGATAAGCGCCGCGATAGTGGTCTTGCCGTTGGTTCCCGTAACGCCTATTATCGGCATATCAACGTCAAAATAGCCGCCTAGATCGGACGCCTCTAAAAGCGCGGGCGCGCCTTTTTTTAGCGCGTCGTCGGCAAAGGGGCGCGAATACCAATCGAGAGCAAACGCCGTTTGACCGTCGCATTCGCGCGAATCGCTCGAGACAAATTTGAAGCGATCTGAAATTACGGGATATTTCACCTACGCCTCCGCTTTGTTTTTCTCGCTCGACTCTTTTTCTCGCAGTTTGACCAGCAACGCCCGCGCGCGATCGTCTATGCCCACAAGCGGCGAGGCGCTCTCTATAAATCGGTAGGCAATCTCAAAATAGCCGCTTTCGATCAGCCGCTCTAGCAGATCGTACCAATCTTTTTTGCGCGAAATATAGACGTTGGTAGAACGGCTTACTTTTTCAAACAGATCGGCAAAACTCGGCGAAGCGTCTAAAAGAGTCAAAAACTCGTTGTAGTCTATGCCGTTTTGCAACGTCAAAAATTGTTCCAGCTCCGCGCCGTTTTTGCTCTCTTCCGCTTCGATCGCCTCGATCAGTCCAAGCGCGAGGCGTTTGGCGTTTTTAGGATCGATCGCGCGCGCGGCGGCGTAAGTTTCCGCTATTCGCGCGGCAAATTCGGCGCGTCTAAGGCAAAAATCCGCGATCAAAAGCCCTTCCATAGCCGAGCGGTTATCTCGCTTTATCGCTAGAGCGCGGCGAAACAGTAAAGACGCGGAGTTGAAATTCAAGCTCTCCAGCGCGCGTTCCGCTTTATCGCATAGCGATCGAAAAGAGGCGTTAGTCGTTAACGTTTTCATTGTCCGAGTCTATTACGATCATCTCCGGATGAATGCGCGATCTGATCGCCCGCTCGACGACTTTTTTAAGCGTCTGCGAGCTCGCGTTGCATGCGGCGCACGCGCCCGTTAGCCGCACGAAAACCTCTTTTTGACGAACGCGCAAAAGCTCTATATCGCCGCCGTCCTTTCGCAACGCGCCGCGAACGGAGTCTAGCGCGCGCTCGACGGCGGGAAAAAGCTCCTCGTCGGTAAACGGAAAGCGCATTAACGCCTTAAATTAACGAGATAATCGCCAGCGGCGCCGCGTCGCCCAGCCTAACGCCGCTTTTTTGAATTGTCGTATAGCCGCCTTTGCGATCGGCGTATTTGGGCGCGATCTCGACGACTAATTTATGCGCGCACTCTTTGTCTTGCAATTTGCCGAATACGGCGCGATGCGCGTTTGGATCGCCTCTGCGCGCTCTGGTTATCAATTTTTCGATATAGCTTTTAAGCTCTTTTGCTTTCGGCTCGGTCGTTTCTATCTTACCCGCTTTTATTAACGCGATACTAAGATTTTTAAGCAACGCTTGACGATGCGCCGAAGTGCGTCCAAGTTTGCGATGCGCTTTTAAATGTCTCATAGTTTAACCTTTTAATTCCGCTATTGCCGCTTTAAGTCTTTTGGCTAGATCGTCCGAAAGCGACTCGTGGACGGGATAGCCTAGTTGCGATAGCTTGTCTTTTATCTCGTCCAACGATTTCTTGCCAAGGTTTTTCACCTTGCTAAGCTCCGACTCGTCCATCAAAACCACTTCGCCTAAATAGACGACGCCGCTTCTTGCCAAACAGTTATGGCTTCTAGCCGAAAGCCCTAAATCCTCGACTTTGATCAGGAGCGTTTTTAAGTTCTCGTCGTAAGCGCCGCCCTTCGAGCCAAACAAGCCCGCGCTCTCCACGCCAAGCGCGGAAGAAAGCACCTCTGTCTGCTTAAAGAGCGTGGCTACGCCGCTTTTGAAAACCTCCTTTGGATCGATCTGCCCATACGTGCATATCTCGAAAACGATCTTTTCAAAGTTCGGGTTGTCCTCCACCAATATCTTTTCGATAGAGTAGTTGGCTTTTTTAACGGGACCGAAAATCCCGTCGAGCGGCAAGTAGCCTTCGGGGATCAACTCGCGTATATCCTCGCTCGGCACGTAACCCATGCCTTTTTCCAAAATAATGGAAATTTTCAGCTCGCCGTCCTCGTTAATCGTCGCGAAGTGCGCTTCCGGCGTTACTACGTCAACACCCTGAGCGGCGAGATCGGCGCCTTTGACCTCTTTAGGACCTTTAAAGGATGCGACTAGCTCTACCCTATCCTCGCTTCCCGTAATTTTGAAGCGAACGTTTTTTAGATTGACGATCAGGCGAGCCGCGTCTTCGACCACGCCGCGAACGCTGTCAAACTCGTGCGTGGCGCCTTCGATTTTTACGGCGATCGGCGCGCTACCGACCGCGCTGGAGAGAATTAACCGTTTGATCGGGTGAGCCAAAGTAATAGCGTATCCCGGCTCGAAAGGGTAAATTTCAAACACAGCGCGATCGTTATCGCTTTTCGTTACGACAAATTCGGTAGGCGCGTGTGGCGCCGTTTTGATTTTTTTCATCTCTATTACCGCTTTGAATTGGTTTATTACTTGGAATACAGTTCGATAATCAGGCGCTCTTCGATCGGCAAGCTAAGCTCGCTACGATCGGGTACGCGAGTGAAAATCCCCTCAAAATTATCTCTATCCACGTCAACCCAAGCGGACAAGCCCGTCTGATTGGTAAGCTCTATCGCGCGTTGAATCTGCGGATTGTTTCTCATCTTCTCTTTAACCGCGACTTTTGCGCCCGCTTTCAAAAGCATCGACGGCACGTTTGCGGCTCTACCGTTTACAAGAATATGACCGTGGCTTACAATCTGTCTCGCAAGGCGGCGCGTCGTGGCGAAACCCATTCGATAGACCACGTTATCAAGGCGGCTTTCAAGCAACTGGATAAAGTTTTCGCCGGTGTTGCCCAAGCGGCGGCTCGCCTCTTTGTAAGCGCCGGCGCACTGCTTCTCGCTCACGCCGTACATATAGCGCGCCTTTTGCTTTTCGCGTAGTTGCAAGCCGTATTCGCTAATCTTGGTTCGTCTTTGACCGTGTTGCCCCGGAGCGTAAGGGCGCTTTTCGATCGCGCTCTTGCCCGCTAAACGGCGCTCGCCTTTAAGGTTCAGATTTACGCCGAGCCTTCTTTCGATCTTTTCTACGGGACCTCTATATCTTGCCATCGTTAATCCTTACACTCTTCTTCGTTTGGGCGGTCTGCAACCGTTGTGCGGCAACGGCGTTACGTCTTTGAGAGAGGTTACTTTGATTCCGTCAAACGCGCCGACGCTCTTTATCGCCGTTTCGCGCCCGCCGCCCGGACCTTGAACGCGAATCGCAACCTCTTTTAATCCCGCTTCTTTGGCTTTCGCCAGCGCGTTTTCCACCGCCTGTTGCGCGGCGTAAGGGGTGGATTTTTTGCTGCCCTTGAAACCCAAACTACCCGCCGTAGTCCAGCAGATCACGTTACCCGCTTCGTCGGTTACGGTTATGTTGGTGTTGTTAAAGGTCGCGGCTATATGCACCACTCCCTTGCCTATGGTCTTTTTAATCTTTTTGCGCGTCGTTCGCTGTTGTTTTGTAGCGGTTATCGCCATTAGCTTGTTTCCTTATGCTTCTTTGGGCTTAGAGCCTACGGTTTTGCGCTTGCCTTTGCGGGTGCGCGCGTTGGTTTTGGTTCGCTGACCGCGAACGGGCAAACCCTTGCGATGACGAATGCCGCGCAACGTTTTAATGTCTATAAGGTTTTTAATGTCCATAGCCGTGCGCTTTCGCAAATCGCCCTCGATCGCGTAATTGCGAAGCTCTTTTGTGAGGGCGGCTACATCGTCCTCGCTTAGATCCGCCACGCGCTTATCGGGGCTAACCCCCGTCGCCGCGAGCGCTCTAAGAGAGGTGGCGCGTCCAACGCCGTATATATAGGTCAAACCAAACTCGATTCGTTTCTTTTTGGGCAGATCGACGCCCGCAATACGTGCCATTTATCCTTGCCTTTGCTTATGTTTTGGATTCGCGCAGATAACGCGCGCGACTCTTTTGCGTTTAATAACCTTACATTTATCGCACATTTTTTTAACGCTTGCTCTAACTTTCACGTCTTTTCCTTTTTCTAGTAGCCGGCAATGAAGGGCGGAATTTTACCATTATAAACATTAAAATCTACTTATAACGATAAATTATTCTGCCTTTGTCTAGGCTATATGGCGTTAGCTCCACCTTAACCTTATCGCCCGGCAGTATGCGGATATAGTGCATACGCATTTTGCCGGCGATATGGCACAAAATCACGTGCTTATTCTCCAACTCCACGCGAAAAGTGGCGTTGGGAAGCGCCTGATTTACGATTCCGTCAATCTCTATTACGTCGTCTTTTGCCAATTGGTAAATCCTTACGCTACTGATAAAATCTCGGCTCTGCCGCCCATTATCGCCACGGCGTGTTCGTAATGACTGCCGTTAAGCCCGTCCTCGCTCGTTACCGACCATTTATCGGCGAGTATTTTACTTCTGCCGCTTTTTTGGCAGATCATCGGTTCGATGCAAAAAACCATGCCCTCTTTGATCTTTGGTCCCTGCGTAGGTTTACCTTCGACATAGTTTAATATCTGCGGCTCCTCGTGCGGTTTTCGCCCAAGTCCGTGCCCGCAATAACCGCGCAGAGGAACATAGCCTCTTGAAACGATCGACTCTTCTAAAACGGCGCTTAGCTCTTTGAAACGCATGCCCGCTTTGATCGAGTCAATCGCCTCGTAGAGCGTCTCTTTGGCGCAGTCGATCAGCTTTTGATCGGCTTGCGAAATCTTGCCCACCGGCAAAGTTACCGCCGCGTCGCCATACCAACCGTTTAGCTCTACGCCTATGTCCAGCCCAAGAATATCGCCCTCTTTAAGCGGCGTATCGTCGGGAACGCCGTGAATGATCACCTCGTTTTTTGAGGTGCAGATCGCGCCGGAAAAGGGCGGTTGGTATAGCCCTTTAAACGACGCGCGCGCGCCGTTTTCGACGATAAAGCGCTCCGCCTCTCTCGCAAGATCGTTTGTGGTCGCGCCCTCTTTTACGAGAGCGCCCACGCGCTCGAGCGTCCTCGCGACCAATCGATTTGCCGCGCGCAAGCCGGCGATCTCGTTTTTGTTGCGAAGCGCTATCGCCATCTTGCTATAAACCGACCGCGCTAAGCGTCTGATAGCGGCTCATATAGATCTGCGCCTCGATTTTGCGCATCGTATCTAGCGCCACTTGCACCACGATCAGCACCGCCGTGCCGCCGAAATAAAACGGCACGCCCATAGATTTGACCAACACCCACGGAAGAGTGGAGATGATCGCCAGATATATCGCGCCCCAAAACGTCAAACGGCTTGCGATCTCGCTTAAATACTCCGAGCTGTGCTGTCCCGGACGCACGCCCGGAATAAAGCCGCCTTGCCGTTTGAGATTTTCGGCTATGTCCTTAGGGTTAAAGACGATCGAAGCGTAAAAATAGGCGAAAAATATCACGAGCAAAAAGGTCGCGAAGTTAAACCAATAGCCGTCTGGACTTAAGAGGTCTCGCGCGAAACGCACGTATTCGTTCTCGCTCGCCTGTAACAGCGTAGCGGGAAACATCAAGATCGCGCTGGCAAAGATCGGCGGTATAACGCCGCTTAGGTTGATCTTGATCGGAATATAGTTCATAACGCGCTTGTTCTGACTTTCGATTATTACTTTGCGGGAGTAGCTAACCGGCACGCGCCTTTCGGCAAGCTCCACATAGATAATCGCCGCCACTGTTAGCAGCATAATCGCCACGATGGCGATCGCGACTAAAAAGTTCATCTCCGCGCTGTTGATAAGTCTGATCGTCTCGTCGATAGCGCTCGGAATCCCCGCGACAATGCCGCCGAAGATGATAAGGCTGGTGCCGTTACCCACGCCGCGCTTGGTAATCTGCTCTCCGATCCACAACAAGATCATAGTCCCAGCCGTCATTGAAGCGGACGCTAACGCGACAAAGACGTTCATATCGAGCATAATCGGATTTTTGCCGCCCTCTCCCGAAAGACTGTTTAACCCGATCGCCACGCCAATTGACTGAACTAAGGCTATGCCGACGGTCATATAACGAACGATCTGCATATATTTCTGCATGCCGTCGCGCTCTTTTTTCAGTTTGCCAAGCTCCGGAAAGGTCGCCGCTAAAAGCTCCATAATAATAGCGGCGGTAATGTAGGGCATAATGCCTAAGCTGATAATGCTAAGGCGCTCCACGGCGTTGCCGCTAAACATATTATAAAGCCCCAGAGCGTCGCCCCGATGAGAGTCGAAAAGCTCTTTGATAACCTCGACGTCAACGCCCGGCGTAGGCACGTATGCAAGCACGCGGAAAATAAATAAAAATCCTAAGGTGATTAGGATTTTATTAACTAGGGCTTTATCCATCGCTTATTTTTTGGCGCCGGAATAGGCGACCGCTTCGTCTTTGATCTTTGGCGCCAGCGTTTTGGCTTCCGAACCGATCAGCTTAACTTTTTTAGCCGACTTTGGCGCCAAACCAGCCTCGATCAAAGCCGCGATTGTGATCTCGGCAAGCTCCTTAACCGCGGGAAAGCGATCCACGCTGATCGCGTAAGGTTTGCATATATGCGACGTGAAACCGACTTTTGGCAAACGGCGATACAGAGGTTGTTGTCCGCCCTCGAAGCCCGATTTGTAACCGCTACCCGTTCTAGCGTGCTGACCTTTGGCGCCGCGTCCGGCGGTTTTGCCATGTCCGCTGCCTTGTCCGCGACCTATACGCTTAATTTTTCGGTTTGAACCGGCTGCGGGATTAAAATTTTCAAGCATTGCAGCTCCTTATTTCTTTAGTTGTTCCAGCGCAAGGCAGGTAGCGCGAACCACGTTAGCCGCGTTGTTGCTTCGCAACGATTTAGTCAGAATATCTTTCACGCCCGCAAGCTCCAGCACAGGGCGGACGGCGCCGCCGGCGATAAGCCCCGAACCCTCCGCGGCAGGTTTCAAAAGCACGACGCTCGCGTTGAACTTGGCTTGCACCTCGTGAGGGATCGTCGTCTTTTTGAGATCGACAAAAATCATATTCTTAAAAGCGTCGTCCACCGCTTTGCGAACCGCGTCGGGAATCTCTTTGGCTTTGCCCACGCCGTAGCCCACGCGCCCTTTTTTATCGCCGACGACGACAAGCGCGCTAAATCTGAAACGGCGACCGCCTTTTACCACTTTGGTTACGCGCCCGATATTGACGATCGCCTCTTCAAACTCTTCGCGGTTTAACGCTCTTATTTCGCTTTGCTGCATTATTAGCCTTTACAGTTTAATCGCGTTTTCGCGAAGCGCGTTAGCAAACGCCGCCACAACGCCGTGATAGAGATAGCCGTTGCGATCAAAAACGACCGTTTCGATCTTTTTTTCTTTAAGCAGTTTGGCAAACGCTTTGCCAGCCGCCGTCGCGCCCTCTTTGTTGCTTGCCGCGCCGCTCGCCTTGCCGTCAAAAGCGGCGATTGTTACGCCGTTCGCGTCGTCGATCGCCTGCGCGTAGATGTAGCGGTTGCTTCTAAACACGCTGATTCTTGGTTTGCTAGCGACGCCGACAAGCCTAGAACGGATACGCGCCTTGCGGCGAGCGCGCGTCGCGGTTTTTCGTTTTAAATTTTTTTCGGTCATATTAAAGCCTCTTAATTACTTTTTAGCGGTTTTACCGGCTTTTCTAAGGATCGTTTCGTTCGCGTAACGAACGCCTTTGCCCTTATAAGGCTCCGGTCCTCTAAAGCCGCGTATAATAGCCGCCACCTGACCGACCTGTTGCTTGTCGGCGCCTTTAATTGAAACGCTTACGCTCTTATCCACCGCGATCTCCACGCCTTCGGGAATCTCGTAGTTAATCGGGTGAGAGTAGCCGAGCAACAGCTCCAGCGTTCTGCCTTTTACAGCGGCGCGGTAACCCACGCCCGTAATTTCCAGATTTTTCTCAAAACCCTTCGTCAAGCCCTGAACAATATTGTGAGCCAAAGCCCTATAGGTTCCCCAAAACGCTTTGGACTGCTTGGTTTCGTCTTTTGGCTTGAAATGCAATTTGCCCTCTTCAAGCGTTACCTGCACGTTGCCCAGCGTATCGAGCGTTTTAACCTGTTTCGCGCCCTTAAACTCTATGGTGTTGCCGTTAATTTTCGCCTCTACGCCTTTAGGCAGAGCGATCGGCGCTTTTCCTATTCTAGACATTGTTAATCCTTACCATACGGTGCAAAGCGCTTCGCCGCCGGCGTTTTGCGCGTGAGCGTCGTCGTTGCTAAGCACGCCTTTTGAGGTAGATATGATTATCGTTCCAAAACCGTGCTTGAACTTTTTAACGTCTTTAGCCGAAACGTATATTCTACGACCCGGTTTGCTGACGCGCTTAATCTCGACGATCGCGCTTTTGCCGTCGTCGCCGTATTTCAAAAACACGTCGATATAACGTTTAACGTCCGATTCGTCGGCTTTGAACGAATCGATATAGCCTTTTGCCTGCAAAACGCCCAAGATAGACTCGACCGTTTTAGAATACAGAAGTTTAGTCGCCTCTTGGCGGCGCAAAGCGGCGTTACGAATACGGGTAATAGAATCGGCGATAATGTCGTTCATTTTTTTCCTTACCAGCTTGCTTTACGAACGCCCGGCAACAACCCTTCGTTCGCCATCTTGCGCAGACATACGCGGCATATGCCAAAATCGCGATAAACCGATTTCGGACGACCGCAGATTTGGCAGCGCGTATAGCCGCGCACCGCGAATTTAGGCTTGCGCGCCGCTTTAACTATAATTGACTTCTTTGCCATCTCTTCCTCTCTTTAGCTCTTCTTGGCGAATGGAAAGCCAAGTTTTTCAAGCAGCGCCAAAGCCTCTTTGTCGCCCCTTGCCGTAGTAACGATCGAGATATTCATGCCGTGAATCTTCACAACGTCGTCGTAATTTATTTCCGGAAAGATCAGCTGTTCGGACAACCCAAAATTATAGTTGCCCGCGCCGTCGAATCCGCTTCTTGGCAGACCTCTGAAATCCTTGATGCGCGGCGCGGCGATCGAGATAAACTTCTCTAGGAAGTTATACATCTGCGCGCCGCGAAGCGTTACGCGAACGCCCACGTTCATACCCTGTCTAATCTTGAACGTCGCGACCGATTTTTTAGCTTTAGTAATCACCGCTTTTTGACCGGCGATCAGGCTGATCGTATCGGCGATATTTTGCATCAGCTTCTGATCCTTGCCGCCCTCGCCGCTTCCAACGCTAATAACGATCTTCTCTAGTTTAGGTAGAAGCATCGGATTGGCTAATCCAAGCTCTTTGGATAATTCGGGCTTCAAAGCGGCGTATTTCGACCTTAATTGAAACATACTAGCCCTCGACTTTTTTAATGTTAGAGATATGGATCGGCTTCTCTTTGCCAATAAATCCGCCCTCTTTGTTTTTGTCGTTAGGTTTGATCGCCTTTTTAACGACTCTCACGCCCTCGACAATCGCAAGCGAATCTTTTGGTAAAACGCGCAAAACTTTGCCCTCTTTACCTTTGTCGTCGCCGGCGATCACCCTAATCGTATCGCCTTTTTTTATATCAAACTTAGGCATCACAAAACCTCCGGAGCGAGCGAAACGATCTTCATAAAGTTGGCGTAGCGCACCTCGCGCCCAACAGGACCGAAAATGCGCGTGCCGATCGGCTCTTTTTTCGCGTCGATAATCACCGCCGCGTTGTCGTCGAATCGGATCAGGCTGCCGTTTTCGCGGTGCGTCTCTTTGCTGACGCGAACGATCACCGCTTTGACGACCTGACCTTTCTTCACCTTGCCGTTTGGAACGGCTTTTTTCACGCTTGCAACGATTACGTCGCCAAGCCCCGCGTAGCGGCGTTTGCTACCGCCCGGAACCTTGATGCACATAATCTCTTTAGCGCCGCTGTTATCGGCGACGTTAAGACGAGTAAAGCTCTGTATCATGCAAGCGCCTCCGGTCTGACGTAGGATTTAAGCCTAAAGTTTTTACTTTTGCTGATCGGGCTTGTTTCCACCGCCGTTACCTTATCGCCGATTTGAAGCTCGTTCTTTTCGTCATGCACCTGAAAGGCGCTAAATCGTTTAACGATCTTGCGATACCTTGGGTGCAAAACCCGTCTTTCCACGCGGATCTTTGCGCTCTTATCGCCGCTTTTGGAGACGACGACGCCCTGAATTTCGCGTTTATGCGCGGCTGCTTTTTCGCTCATTTGCTCTCCCTTGCCTTAGCCGACAGCGCGGTTTGAATCCGCGCGATCTCTAATCGTTTGCCTTTGATTTCGCCCGTATTGGTAAGCTGCATCGTCTTTAACTTTAACCGCAACGAAAATAACTGCGTCTTTTTCTCTTTTAAATCTTTTAACAGCTCTTCTTGACTTTTGGCTCTTATCTCGGCGTTAAGTTTCTGGCGCTTAGTCAGATACTCTTTGCCGCCCGCCTTTTTCTCAGTATAACTCATGTTCGGCTCCCGCGCTTACGATTTTAGTTCTTAGCGGCAGTTTGCTGGCGGCGATGGTAAGCGCCTCTTTAGCCAGCGCGTTCTCGATGCCCGCGATCTCGTATAAAACGCGACCGCGCTGAATGTTCATCACCCACTCCTCTATGCCGCCTTTGCCTTTACCCATACGAGTTTCAAGCGGTTTTTTAGTCAAAGGCTTGTCGGGAAAGATTCTAATCCACACCCTGCCCTGCCGTTTAATATGCCGTGTCATCGCAACGCGCGCCGCCTCGATCTGGCGGGAGTTGATTCTGCCGTTTTCGACGGCTTTCAATCCCAAATCTCCGTTGGCTAACTCGGCGCCGCGGTTAGCCTGCCCGCGATTGCGCCCTTTCATCATCTTGCGATATTTGGTTTTTTTGGGCGTTAACATATCGGTTACTCCCCTTTATCTTCTGTTTTTCTGCGTCTAGGCGAGCGCCTTCTCTCGCTCTGCTCTTCTTTAGGCTCCGACGCGGTTTCCGCGTCGGCTTGAATACCTTTGGCAAGCACTTCGCCCTTAAATATCCACGTTTTTATACCGATCACGCCATAAGTGGTATGCGCCTCCGCAAAGCCGTAATCGACTTTGGCGCGAAGCGTATGAAGCGGCACCCTGCCCTCCAAATACCACTCCCTGCGGGCGATCTCCGCGCCGCCCAAACGACCGCTGACTTGAACGCGAATGCCTTTAGCGCCGCCTTTTAAAGCCGCCTGCATCACCTTTTTCATCGCGCGGCGGAAGGCGACGCGCTTTTCGAGCTGCGCGCCTACGTTTTCGGCGGCAAGCTGCGCCGACAGTTGCGGACGGCGCTCCTCTTTGATATTGATGATCACCTCTTTTTTATTGACCAGATCGGAAACCTCGTTTTTGAGCTTATCGATCTCTTCGCCTTTTTTACCGATCACAAGTCCGGGGCGAGCGACCACAAGAGTAACTTTCAGCTTTTTGATCGTCCGCTCGATAATAATATCGCTGACGCCCGCATAGTAGAGCTTCTTTTTCAGAAAGTTGCGCACTCTGTAATCTTCGCCAACGTTCGCCGCTCGAGAGCTTTTGCCCGGAAACCAACGCGACTTCCAGTTGGCGTTGATCCCAAGCCTTAGACCAATCGGATTAGTTTTCTGACCCATTACTTATCACCCTCTTTTTCTACTTCCACCAAAATATGCGAAGTCGGCTTTCTAATCGGCGTGGCGCGTCCGCGAGCGCGGGGCGTAAAACGCCGTAAAACGGCGGCTTTATCCACGCGCGCGCTTTTTACGATCGCCTTATTCGCGTCCAGACCGGAGTTGGCTATCGCGCTGGCAAGAACTCTATAGAGAACGCGAGCCGCTTTGTTTGGCATAAATTGCAATCCCGCGAGCGCTTTTTCGGCGTTTAAGCCTTGAATCTCGCGCGCGATCAGCCGCGCCTTCGTCGGAGATAAACGAACATACTTTAATAACGCTCTGCTCATTTTACTTTCCTATCTTCTTTTGGACGCTGCCCTTATGCCCGTGAAAGGTGCGGGTAGGCGCGAACTCGCCGAGCTTATAGCCGATATGGTTTTCGGTGATATACACGGCGACGTGATCGCGCCCGTTATGCACCAAAAAGGTTAGCCCCACGAAATCGGGGCTGATCGTGCTTCGGCGCGACCATGTTTTGATCGGCTTGGAGCTGTTCTCTTTTTTCGCTTTATGCACCTTAGCGAGAAGGTGCGAGTCGATAAACGGACCCTTCTTTGTTGATCTAGCCATTGTTACCTCGCGCCTTTCTTGCGTCTAGTGATGATGTAGCGGTTGCTTGCTTTAGTTTTCTTGCGGGTTTTTAAACCTTTGCACTGCTGACCCCACGGGGAGACCGGCGGTCTGTGTCCGTTGGATTTGCCCTCGCCGCCGCCGTGCGGGTGGTCGATCGGGTTCATCGCCGAACCGCGCGTCTGCGGACGAACGCCCAAATGACGATTGCGCCCCGCTTTGCCGATCACGCGGTTTGCGATCTCCGCGCCGCTTACCACGCCGATCGTCGCCATACACTCGCTTAGCGTTTTGCGCGTTTCGCCGCTAGGCAGACGAAGGATCGCGTATTTGTCTTCGCGCCCCATCAGCTGGGCGAACCCGCCCGCCGATCGCGCCAACTGCGCGCCTTTGCCGGGCTTTAACTCGATATTGTGAACGATCGTCCCTACGGGAATGGATTTTAGTTTTAGAGCGTTGCCCGAGACTATGTCCAATCCCGCTTCCGCCGCCTCGATTGAATCGCCCACCTTCAACCCTTCGGGCTGAATGATGTAGCGTTTATCGCCGTCCTTATAAAAGATCAGCGCGATTCGAGCGTTGCGATACGGATCGTATTCGATCGCCGCGACCCTGCCCGACACGCCAAACTTATCGCGCTTAAAATCGATAACGCGATAGAGCTTTTTCGCCCCGCCCTCTTTGTGGCGGGAGGTGATCCGCCCGTTGTTGTTGCGCCCCGAAGTAACGGGCAATTTAACCAGCAACTTGCGCTCGTTCGCCTTAGCGGTAATATCCTTATTGTCCAATCCCGACATATAGCGGCGAGAAGGGGTGTAAGGTTTGTATGTTTTTAACGCCATCTTTGTCTCCTTACGCCGTTAGCGCTTCGATCGCCGCGCCTTCAGGCAAGGTTACGAAGAACTTTTTAAGATCGCTGCGTTTTCCTATCACGCCGCGAAACCGCTTGGTTTTGCCGCGAACGGAAGTCGAATTGATCTTCTTGGGCAAAACGCCGAAATAAACGCGAAAAAGCTCTTTGAGCGAGTTCTTGGTGATCTTCGGCGAGGTTTGCACGACGACTACTCCCCGCTCTTGCAGACCGAGAGATTTTTCCGTATAGAGAATGGATTTAATATCGGTGATGTCCGCCATCTCAGTCCTCTTTTATGATTTGTTCAAGCGCCGCTTTTTCAATAGCGATCACGCGGTAGCTCGCGGCGATATAGGCGTTAAGCTCGGAAACCTGCGCTAGGTAGTGCGAGGGCAGATTTCTAAACGCCAGATAATTTTTATCGTTCAGGCTCGATACGACAAACAGCCCGTCTCTTGGAGCGATCTTTTTAGCGATCGTAGCTGCCTCTTTGGTTTTGCCGCTTTCTACGCTAATTGAATCGACGACAAATAGCGCGCCTTCGCTCGCCTTTTTGTTGAGCGCGTATAGCAGAGCCAAGCGTTTCTGCTTCTTATTTACCTTCTGATCGTAGTTGCGGGTGTTTTTGGGTCCAAAAGCCGCGCCGCCGCCTACGAAAGTCGGACCTTTTAGCGAACCTTGTCTAGCGCGACCGCCGCCTTTTTGCGCAAACGGCTTCTTGTCCGTTCCGCTAACGACCGCGCGCGTTTTGGTGTGCGCGCCGTTTTGCCGAATGGAGCTTAAAAACGACTTTGCGTATAGATAAAGATTCTGCTCGCTGATCTCTTCATATTTTTCGGGCAGAGCGAACTCGCCCGCCTTTTCAAATTGCGCGTTTAATATCGTTGCTTTGCTCATTTAATCACCTTCGCGCGACCTAAAGCGCCGTTTGGTCCCGGCACGCTACCCTTAACGACTATAACTTTGCCGTTGTTATCAAAGTCAAGAGTTTCGCTTTTGATCGTTACCTTTTCAACGCCGTAATGTCCCGCCATCTTGCGCCCTTTATGCACGCGCCCCGGTTCGTCGCGGTTGCCGATCGAACCGCTAGTGCGGTGAAAACGGCTGCCGTGCGCGGCGGGACCGCCTTGAAAGTTCCAACGTTTAATCAAACCGCTAAAGCCGCGCCCTTTGGTGTTGAAAGAAAGTTTCAAAATAGCGCCCTCTTTCAGATCGTCGTAGCTTTGATCGCCCTCTTTCGCGCCGCTAGCGTCGATTGTGGCGAAGCGGTTAAACTCCTTAGAAAGCCCGTATTTTTTTTGCGCGCCGCCGATCGCCTTGTTAAACTTTTTGGCGTTGGAGTAGGCGACTAACGCCTTACCGTCCTCGCGGGAAGCTACAATCTTGGCTTCGCGTATTTTTAAGAGCGTTACCGCTTTGGCTTTAAGCCCCAACGTTCTGCTCATTCCGATTTTTTCTACGATGTATTCCATTATTTCGCCTTCTGATTCATAGAGCGAACCTCCACGTCCACTTCGGGAGCGAGGTCAAGTTTCATCAGAGAATCAACCGTGTCGCTAGTGGCGAACTCGATGTCGATCATTCTAGTATGAACGCGGGTTTCAAACTGCTCGCGCGAATCTTTATTGACGTGCGGCGAACGCAGAACGGTATATCTGCGGATTTTGGTCGGAAGCGGCACCGGACCAATTAGTTCCGCGCCGGATCGCTTAACCGCGTCAACGATCGCGCCGACGGATTTGTCCAATACGCGGTGATCGTAAGCTTTTAGCTTTAGTCGTATTTTTTCCATAATCGCGTTTTTCCTTGAATAGTTTAGAAAGCCTAACGAAGCGGGTTTAACGCCTTTTACGCGCAGGATTTCCGAAAATGGAAGCGCAATTCTAACCGCCGATCGACGAAAAATCAAGAGTTGGCGGCTATTTTATTTCCTTTTTATAAGGAAATGATATGTCTAACTATAGCGCGATAAGCGCGGCGACGCGCATTTAAGACGTGTAATTTTCGCCGTATCCTCCGCGCGATCGCGAAAAATCGAGCGCCAAAATAAGCGCGCGGAGAGAAAAACTTAGCGATCAGGGTTTCGTATATTGCGAATATGCGATCGGTAGTTGCTAGAAAAATTGTGCGTTCCGTCCGCGCCGCGAACGAAGTAAAGGTAATCGCTTTTAGCGGGATTAAGCGCCGCGTTGATCGCCTCTAAACTCGCCATCGCCACCGGAAAAGGCGGCAAACCGCGTTTTTTGTAGGTGTTGAAATCGCTGGAGTCGGATTTGATTCGTTGAGGCGTTACCTTTTGGTGCGAAAAATAGCCGTAATTCAGCGTTCCGTCCATCTGAAGACGCATATTTTTTTTCAAGCGGTTATATATAACGCTCGCCACAAGCGGCATTTCGGCGTTGTTCGCCGCCTCTTTTTGGACGATCGAAGCGATCGTTACGATTCTAAACCAGCTCTTTTCGTCGTATTTGCCAAAATGCGACGCGGCGCGTTCCTTATGTAGCCGCATAGAGGCTTTGAGCAACGATTCCACCACCTCCTTTTCCTCCGCGCCCTTCGCGATCCGATAGGTATCCGGAATCAAAACGCCCTCTTCCAACGGCGCGTTTTCGTCGTATATCTTGCGCATCAGATCGGCGTTTAGATTCAGCTTTTGAGCGATCAGATCAAGCGCCACGACCGTCGTTTCGCCCGGAATTAACACGATCTCGTCGTAAGCGGTTTTGCCGCCGACAAGCCCTAAATAAAAATCGAGTTTCGAGGCGTTTTCCTCTCCAATATCAATCAAACCGCGCTTGGGCATTCCAAGAGCGCGTATAAACCATAAATCCAACTCGTTGAGATCGACGCCGTTCATTTTAAGTTGCGCTATAATCGGGCGCAAAGCTCCGGGCGCGATCTGCACAAAACGCGAATGTTCAAGCCGCTGAGCGAAATAATACGAGAGAAACATGATAATCAAAAGAGCGATCGTAGCCGCCGCCAAAACGGTGGCGGTAATTTGCGTCTTGTTTATTTTCACCTTAATCATCTGTATAGGCGTTCTCTTCTTTGGGGTGAGTTTTGAAAAGCTGGATTTTAGCCAATTCGAGGTTCGCGACGTAGAGCTAAAAATCAATCCGAAAATTGTTTTGTCAATCGACGAACTTGTGTTGCGCGATCCGCCAAAAGAAAAAGAGGCGATCGATTCGGAGGCTACGCTTAGAAACGTAGAGGCGGCGTTTTTGGCGTTAATGCTAACCGATCGCCTAGAGATTAAACGCGCGAACGTTCAAGGGGTAGAGACGCGGATTGTATATGAAAACGGCGAGTTTGCCGTTTCCAACGAAAAGGGGCGCGCGCGATTTACGCTAGGCTGGCTAGAGGGGGCTGGGGCGGCGTTTGAGCTTACGGACGCGCAATACTTGGAATTGGGGCTAAACGTTCAGGCAAACGGGTTTATCAGCCCTATTACGAGACGATTTTCTATCGACGCTAAATATCAATCGCCCTACGCTTCGGGCGAATTGAGCGCGTCGGGGGACGCCAAACGCGCCGTTTTGCGCGTTAACGACGCGCGATTTAACTTCAAAGATTACGAAGGAGAGCTATCCGGGCTCGCCGAGGTCGATTTGACGCAAAAAAAAGGCTCTTTCGCGGGAAACGCGCGCGCGCTAGATATTCGCGGCGCGGTGCGCGCCAATTACGAGGGCGACCTGATTCTCTTTACGCTCCTAGACGCGGAGGCGGAAAGTTTGGAGAAGCTATCTCGCGCGATAGCGATCGACGATAGCGCGAGAAAGTGGGTTCACGGAAATATCGTAGCGGAGAGCTTTAGAGCCAATCGTTTCGCTATGGAGCTGAATCTAACGACAATGAAACTAAACATACCGACCCTATTTTTGGACGCGACGGCGTATAACGCCGAAATTCGTTTTCACCCAAATCTACCCGCCGCGCTCGCCGAAGAGGTAAAAGTCGCGATCAATAAAGGCGTTTTGAAAATTACCGCCGACAACGCCGACTACGAAGGGCAAAAAGCCGACGCTAAAGTTGTTATAGATCGACTCGCGGTTGAAAACGGCAAGAGGCTGAGTCTGAAAATCGACACGTCGGCGCTATTTAATAAGTCGATGCGCGATCTGATCGCCGCATACGGCGCGAACGCCGCCATAGTTCAACTAAGCGGCAACAACGAGGCTAGTTTCGAGCTTGAAACGCCGCTGTCCAATACGGACGATCTGCATTTTCAAGCGGCGCTTGTTACGGAGGACGGCGAGTTCGAGATAGCGGGAATGCCGGTTAGCTATCGCGACGCGAGAGCTACAATCAACGATTCAAATATAACGATTGAAAAATTCGAGGCGATTATCCCGAACGTTCGCTCCGCCTCGATTGTCGGTCTGGTGGAAGCAAAAGAGAGAAGGTTTTCGCTTAACATAGATATTAAAGGCGCAAACGCCCTAAACGGAAAGGGGGCGCGTTTCGATCGTCTTAAAACAAACCTGCTAGGCGAATGGAACGATAAAAGAACGCTGTTAAAATTGGACGATTTTGCCACCGAGTTATCGCTAGTCGGCGAACGCGCGGAGATTAAAGCGAGCGATTTAAAACGATATAAAGCCTATATCCCGTTGATGGAGCTTTTGAATATAAACGGCGGGACGCTAAAGCTGGTAAAAGATAACGGCGGAGTGGTCGCCGATTTTACGATCGACATCGGCGCTACGATACTCTATAAAGACGAACAGCCCGTTAAAAACGTCGTCGGGCGTTTCAAAAGCGATAAGGACGGCAGCTATTCGCTAAAACTGTTGGACGGCGCCTTTATGAGGGAGGCAAACGAGGATTTTGTAAGAGTAACGATGAGCGGATTGGAGATAGACGCTCTGGAGCTTATCGATTTCGCAAAACGCAGACAAGCCGCGCTCAACGCCGACGAATTAAGCCAAGACGGCAAGCCGCTGTTCGTTTTCGGCGATAAAAGCGGCGTGCGTTTCAAAGACAGGCGCTTTGCGAGCGACTGGTTCTCGTTTTACCAAGAGGGGGAGAAATTCGAGGGAAAGATCAAAAAAGACGGCGCGACTATGACGATCAGCCGCGATCGCGGCGATATAACCTTTCGCGGAGAACATATAGGAAGCGATTGGGTCAGAGGATTGAGCGGCGTTAAGATGAGCGGCGGCGAATGGGATTTTAGCGCTTACGGTAGCTTGAATAGCGAGGACGTTTACGGAATTATCCGCATAAGAGAGACGACGATCGAGGAGGCGAGACTATTTACCAACGTAGTGGCGCTAATCAACGCCCTCCCCTCTTTAGCGCAGTTTAGATCGCCCGGTTTTACCTCTAAGGGCTTTAAGATAAACGACGGCGTGATTGAGCTCTATTACGCAAGCGACACTTTATACTTCAACGCGGCGCGTTTTACCGGAACGAACACGGATATTTTGGCGCAAGGCAGCATAAACGTCGATAGCGGCGAGGTTGATATATACGCGGCGGTTCAAAGCGCCAAATCGTTAAGCTCTCTCGTTTCCAAAATACCGATTGTCGGCTATCTTTTTACGGGCGACGGCGGAAAAATCGAAAACGTCTTGCATATTACGGGCAATATCGACGATCCAAAAGTGGAAACCGCGCTGGCGAGAGAATTTATCTTTTATCCGGTCGGCGTCCTAAAACGCACGCTAACCTTACCGGTTAAACTATTTGAATAGGCAAACGTAAGAGAGCGCCTTTCAGGTTTTGCAAAATAGCGAATACGGGGTTTTAGCGTCGATACGGCTTCGCAAAACCTTGCCGATAGTCCCGTTTGAACTTCTGTTTGCCGTTGATTGCGCATTTTAACGCGCGGCTTCATACTGTCCGATACGCTTGAACGCGCTTTCCTTATTCGTTTTTACGAGAAACGCGGACGTTTTTATGCGGATATGGGCAAGCAGCCGATAGTTTGGCGGGGTTTTGCATCTCTATAACTCAAAACCGCCGCGGCTATAAAAATGGCGATAAATCCAATTTATAGAGGAGCGGCGAACGCTGGTATGCCCCGAACAGGACTCGAACCTGTCGCCTCAAGCTTAGGAAGCCTGCGCTCTATCCGGATGAGCTATCGGGGCAAAGGACGCGATCTTAGCAAAACGATCATAAATGTCCCGAAATTGGGAAACTTTCAAACCTCTTTCAAATATGTATATGCGGTTGTTATAGCGGAGACCTCTTTATCTGTCAGGCTAAAACAACGCTAAATATTTAGCGAAATAATATTTTCGTTTGCCGCCGGCGTTCAATTGATTAATAACGCCAAGTTTTACCAAATCGTTAAGCAGTTTATGCGCGGTTACTCTAGATTTTCCTATAATCTGCGTAATCGCGTTTGCATCGACGATCGGTTGCGAATACAACGTATCCGTAACTTTCTTGGCGTCTGACATTCTTTTGCCAAAATTCTTAAACAGTTCGTCAATCTCGTTTTTTAATCGCAATATGTCGTCAAAGGTTTTTATGCCTTTTTCCGCCGTTTCTATCACTCCGGTCAAGAAAAAACTAAACCATTGAGCTATATCGCCTCGAGTCCGAACGCTCATCAAATTATCGTAATACAAATCCCTATGCTTTTCAAAGAAATCCGAAAGGTATAAAATAGGACGTTTCAGATCGCCTTTGTCAATAAGATAAAGCGTAATCATCAAGCGACCTACTCTGCCGTTCCCGTCCAAAAAAGGGTGGATTGTTTCAAATTGATAGTGTATCAGCGCTATTTTCAACAAATTGGGCAAATTAAGCGAATCATTGTTCGCGAATTTCTCCAAATCGCTCATTAGAGAGCCTATCTCCGCATGAGGAGGCGGCACAAACCTAGCGTCGTTAATCGTCGCGCCTCCGATCCAATTTTGACTAACGCGATACTCGCCGGGAGACTTATGTTTGCCTCGAACGCCTTGCAACAACGTTTTATGCGTCTTCTTAATCAACCTGCTTGAAAACGGCAGGCGTTCTAGCGACAATACCGACTCGTTCATAGCGGCGATATAGTTTTGAACCTCGTCCCAGTCCTCCCGCTTTTGCGGATCAATATCCTCTTTGGCGACAAACGCGTCCTCTATGGAGGTTTGAGTCCCTTCTATGCGGGAAGATTGAGTGGCTTCCTTGACTATATGCATACGAATATATAGCTCGATATCTACATAATTTGAATACATATCAAGTTTTCCAAGCAGACGATCGGCTCGACTTAGTAAATTGACGATACGCATATCATTGATCGTCCATTCTCGATTGACGGCGCTTGGAATAAACGCTTTGTAATAGCCCTGCTTAACGTAACCGCCCGGTTGAAAGTTTTGCATAGTCTGTTTGCCTCCAAGAATAACGCGTTAAGTTTAGCGGGTCTAAACTTAACAAACCTGTCATATAGTTAAGTTTAGAGGCTCCAAACTTAACAGATTGCGACATAAAAAGACTAAAATTGTTGTAGCGCAAATGAGCGGCGCGGTTTTTGACGTGGCGCGATCAGTCGCGATCGCCCTTTGCCCGCGCGTTTTTATAATCCAGAACAAATTGGTTGATTTGCGCGAGTATCTGATTGTTGCGCGCCTCTTTCGCGTTATTTGACTTGCGCCCAATCGTTTCGTTTAGCTCTTCATCGCTTGGATAATCGTCGTTAATCTTTCTTAGAACCATCAAAGATTGTCTGTGTTGCCCCAACTCGATTGATTCGTCAAAAGGCGAGCCGTCGTATATATCAAAAATCTCTTCGCAACGCCAGCCCTTTAAGAGTAGCGGCAGTCTGATTTTGCCGTAGATTCTATGCAAATTCCAGCAGAGCAAGTCTTTGCCCAGCGGAACGCCCAGAAACAGAATCCCGCCCTCTTTAAGCGAGTTATGCGCCGCCTTCATAGCTTTGAGATCGCCTATTGGATCGATCGGATCGCCGTAACGTCCCAGCCCGTCATGCTCGAACGAAGAGTAAGAGATGGCAAAATCGGTTTTCAAGTCTTTCTTGTTTAGCTCCTCATGGGTTAAAACCTCTATTTGCGGATGATCGCAGATAGGTTTATTGTAATCTACGACATAAACTTTGCGAGCGTTGTTGTAGATGGACAACGCCTCGCAGTTGCAACCTGCTAAACCCCAAACAAGAACCGTTTTATCGCTAAAGGTATATCTTTCAAACGCGGCGTAAAAGGCGTTTATCTCTGCGCCGTAATACCTAAACGATCGATTTTTAATCTGTTTGAATACCTTTTTATATTCTTTAGCGCTATTATGAACGGCGCCGTCGCCATTTACTTCGGCGCAATAACTATACGCTACCTTTATAGCGTTGTCGAGGGTAAAATCAGGAATAAGATTTTGCGGTATAGTATTGGGAGGTAGGGGGAGAGGCGGGGCGAACGACAATAATTGCGGCTCTACAAGCGATCTGTCCAGCGCCCATATCAACTTTTTTATGCCTTTGCGGATAAAGCCAATTTTGGCCAGTCGCCTCGCTAATTTTTTCATCAAACAAGCCTTTACGCGGTTTTTAACGCCGCCATTGTAACCGCAACGCCTTTATTTAGATTTTGGTTTTGGCGCGGGCGGCGGATTATCTTATCTTGCGCGGCGCCAAGCGGGGTTAAAGCGCGGCTAACGAGATTGGCGGGTAATTTGACGCTATAAAGCGTTTTTGGCGCCAAATCGCGCAAGAAAGAAAGCTTGATATTTGACAAACTAATCGAGACGGGGCGAAAAATCGCCCCAAAAATGCGGCGTAAAGTAAATTTTGCGGCTTTTTGGCGCGTTTTTGCAGGTCGTTTAATGGCAGATTAAGGATTGCAAGATAGAATTGCACGCTCAAACTTCGGGCTGGTTTAGCTCAGTTGGTAGAGCAGCTGCCTTGTAAGCAGCAGGTCGGGGGTTCAAGTCCCTTAACCAGCTCCAGTTTAGTTGTTTGGCTTAAAACGAGAAACAGCGTTTTACCGCGCTGGATTTGCGTTAGGCGTTACAAAGGCGCGTAGCGACGCGCAGGTTTAGGATTACGAAGCGGTTAGCCGCAAGTAAGCCGGTGAGATTCCCGAGCGGTCAAAGGGGACAGACTGTAAATCTGTTGGCTCTGCCTTCGAAGGTTCGAATCCTTCTCTCACCACCACAAAACGCCTATCTTGTTAGCTTAGGATTTTAGGTTTTAGTAAAATTAGCCTAGAATACGAGCTTAAACGCGGGAGTAGCTCAGTTGGCTAGAGCATTAGCCTTCCAAGCTGAGGGTCGCGGGTTCGAGTCCCGTCTCCCGCTCCAAGACGCAGTCCGGATTGATCGGGAGCTGGCATAGCCCGCCTTTCCCCCGATTTGCGCCGTTTCCAAATTAAGCCTGACTTTGAAGGTTGGTTTTAGCCGAGCTTGCCAAAAGGGGAAGCAAAACAAAGCCTAAAAAGAGCAAGCAAGGCGCCCATATAGCTCAGAGGCAGAGCGCTTCCTTGGTAAGGAAGAGGTCGGAAGTTCAATTCTTCTTATGGGCTCCATTTGACGAGCTAAACGAAAGAAAACAAAACGAAAGGATACAAAAATGGCAAAAGAGAAGTTTGTCCGCAACAAGCCGCACGTTAATATCGGCACGATCGGACACGTTGACCACGGCAAGACCACGCTGACGGCGGCGATTACCGTTATTCTGGCGAATAAATACGGCGGCGAAAAGAAAGCCTACGATCAGATTGACAACGCGCCAGAAGAAAAAGAGCGCGGCATTACAATCGCGACCAGCCACGTCGAGTATGAAACGTCAAAACGACACTACGCGCACGTCGATTGTCCCGGACACGCCGACTATGTGAAAAACATGATTACGGGCGCGGCGCAGATGGACGGCGCGATTTTAGTTATCGCGGCGACCGACGGTCCTATGGCGCAAACGCGCGAACATATCCTGCTAGCTCGTCAAGTAGGCGTTCCATATATCGTCGTGTTCCTCAACAAAGAGGATCAGCTCGACGAAGGCGAAAGAGCGGAAATGCTCGAACTTGTCGAAATGGAAGTTCGCGAGCTACTAAGCTCCTATGAGTTTCCGGGCGACGACACGCCTATTATCGCGGGATCGGCGAAACTCGCGCTCGATGCGGGCATGGACAATAAAGAGAACGAATGGACGGCGAAGATCTTTGATCTGATGGATAAGATCGACGAATACATTCCGACTCCCAAACGCGACACCGACAAACCTTACCTGATGCCAATCGAAGACGTTTTCTCTATCTCCGGACGCGGCACGGTCGTAACGGGCAGAATCGATCGCGGCGTGGTAAAAGTAGGCGAGGAAGTCGAAATTATCGGTCTGCGCGAAACCCGCAAAACCGTCGTTACCGGCGTCGAGATGTTCCACAAAGAGATGGAGCAGGGCGAAGCGGGCGATAACTGCGGCATTCTTTTGCGCGGCACGAAAAAAGAGGAGGTCGAGCGCGGTATGGTTCTAGCTAAGCCCGGCACGATCAACCCGCACACCGAATTCGAGGCTGAAATCTACGTGCTGTCTAAAGAGGAGGGCGGTCGCCATACTCCGTTCTTTGCCGGTTACCGCCCGCAGTTTTATATCCGCACGACGGACGTAACGGGCGCGGTTTCTCTGCCCGCAGGCGTCGAGATGGTTATGCCGGGCGATAACGTAAAGGTCTCTTGCTCTCTGATCGCTCCGATCGCTATCGAGGAAGGCACTCGCTTCGCTATTCGCGAAGGCGGCAGAACCGTCGGCGCGGGCGTAGTAACTAAGATCAACAAGTAAGGTTCGGTTATGCGCGATAAGATCGGGCTAAAGTGCGCGGAGTGCGGCGATATTAACTACACTACCACCAAAAACAAGAAAGCTCACCCCGACAAGGTAGAGTATAAAAAGTATTGCCCGCGTCTGAAAAAGCACACGGCGCATAAAGAGACGAAGATATAGCGCTTTAGAGCCGTTCTCGTTTTCGCGAATGAGAACGGCGAAAAGCAACCTTCGTTAGAGCTTTGACGGGTCAAGCGCGTTTAAGCGGCGAATGGCGTTTAAACAAACGCGCTTGGCGCAAAAGAGCAAGCTAGGGTAGTAGCTCCAACGGTAGAGCGGCTGATTCCAAATCAGTAGGTTGTGGGTTCGAATCCTACCTACCCTGCCATTAGGCGGATATGAGGATGTAAATGGGAAAACTAATTAGTTATATCAGGCTCTCTCGCGCCGAGTTGAGCAAGGTTATATTCCCCTTGTCTATGCAGGTTAAGAGCGCGTTCATAGCCGTGTTTGCGGTGGTAACAGTGATCACGCTCTTTTTGGCGTTAGTCGATCTGTTGATGGGTTTCGGCGTTTCGTCGATCATAAGCGAAGGATAAATCGTGTCGCAAAAATGGTACGCGATCCAAACCTACTATGGAAGCGAGCAGAGCGTAAAACGATCTATCGAGCGTCTGCGCGACGAACTCTCCATTTCCGATCGTATTTTCGAGATCGTCGTCCCAACCGAGGACGTTATTGAAATCAATAAAAGCGGCAAACCTAAAACGACCGAGAGGTGCCTATATCCCGGATACGTTTTCGCGCAACTAGAGTTAGATAACGATCTGTGGCATCGCATTCAGTCGCTTCCAAAGGTTTCGCGGTTTATAGGCGAGGAGAAGAAAGCCGCTCCGCTTCAAGAGAAGGACATTCAGCAGATTCTGGAAAAGGCGCGCAACAAAGGTCCGGCGAAACACAAGATATTCTTCGATACCGCCGAGCAGGTGAGGATTATCGACGGTCCGTTCGCCAATTTTACCGGCGTCGTCGAAGAGTATGAAGCCTCGTCGGGCAAGTTGCGTCTTAACGTGTCGATCTTCGGTCGTTCAACGCCCGTCGAGATTGAATACGCAAAAGTCGAGAAGATGATTTAAGAAAGGCAAGAAAGGATATTAAAATGGCTAAAAAAGTCATAGGGCAGATCAAGCTGGTTATTCCGGCTACTCAAGCAAAACCCTCCCCTCCGGTGGGTCCGGCGCTTGGTCAAAGGGGCGTTAATATAATGGCGTTTTGCAAAGAGTTCAACGAAAAAACCAAAGATATGGCGGGTTGGAATCTGCCTGTCGTGATCACGGTTTACGAGGATAAGAGCTTTTCGTTTATTACCAAGCAACCGCCGGTTACCGATCTGATCAAAAAAGCCGCCGGTATTGAAAAAGGCGCGGCAAACCCGCTTAAAAACGTCGCGGGCAAGATCAGTAAAGCGCAGATTCAAGCGATTATTAAACAGAAGATTGTCGATATGAACGCGATCGACGAGGCGGCGGCGTTCAAAACTATCGCAGGCTCCGCTCGCAGTATGGGCGTTCAGATAACGGATTAGGAGTTAAAACATATGCCCAAAGTAGCTAAACGCATACAAAAACTTAACGACGCGCTGGAAAAAGGCGCGATCTATACGCTAGACAAAGCCTCGCAAAAGATCGGCGAGCTAAAAAGCGCGAAGTTTGACGAAACGGTGGAGCTTGCCGTTTGGCTTAACGTCGATCCGCGCCACGCCGATCAGATGATCAGAGGCGCGGTCGTTTTGCCGCACGGCACGGGAAAAACGGTGCGCGTGGCGGTTTTCGCCAAAGGCGATAAAGCTAAAGAGGCGCAAGAAGCCGGAGCCGACATTGTGGGCGAAAACGATCTTGTCGAAGATGTGACCAAAGGCGTCGTCAATTTCGACGTCGTGATCGCCACGCCGGATATGATGGGCGTAGTAGGCAAGATCGGGCGTATTTTGGGTCCAAAAGGGCTTATGCCAAACCCGAAAACCGGCACGGTTACGCAAGATGTGAAAACGGCGGTCAAGAACGCTAAAGGCGGTCAAATTAGTTTTAAGGTCGATAAAAAAGGCAACATCCACGCCGGCATTGGCAAGGCGAGTTTTTCTAGCGATAAGATCAAAGAAAACGCCGAAACGCTAATGCGGGCGCTAAATAGAATGAAGCCCGCGAGCGCGAAGGGTAGATATGTGAAAAAGGCGGTTATGAGCCTCACTATGTCGCCCTCTATTTTATTGGACGTAAACGAGTTAACGGAACTGCGCGGCTAGAACGCTCGGTTTTGATTTCTGTAGGCTAAAGACAGCGGGCGTTTAGGCGACTAAACTTAATCCAGCCCGCCGAAGTTTGTCGGAAAGGAGTTAAATGACAAAAACAGAAAAAGCGGAAATCATCGATTCTTTGACGGAGGGATTCAAAAACAGCGACGCCATTTTGGTCGCCGATTTTAAGGGTCTTACCGTCGCGGAGTTCGAGGATCTCAGAAATCATGCGCGAAAGATCGGGGCGTTTACGCGCGTGTCCAAAAACACGCTCGCCGCGATCGCGCTGAAAAACGCCGGTAAAGAGGGTTTGACTCTTAAAGACGGCAACGTCTTTATTTGGGGAAACGACGGATTAAACCTAATCAAAACGATTAGCAAATTCGCCGAAAACTCCAAAGAGAAGTTTGTCGTTAAACAGGGTCATATTGATAACAAAGTCGTTGACGCGAGTTATATTGAAGCGCTTGCTAAACTGCCCTCTAAAGAGCGGCTTATCGGCATGTTGCTGTCGGTGTGGAGCGCGCCGCTACGCGGTTTTGTTACGGGTCTTGACAATCTGTCTAAAAAACTCGCCGCCTAAAACGCGGCGTTAGCTAAATTAAAACGAAAAGGAAAGAAATGGCGATCACAAAAGAAGAGCTGCTTGAGTATATCGGCAAATTAACCGTAATCGAGCTTAACGATCTCGTTAAGGCTTTTGAAGAGAAGTTTGGCGTAAGCGCCGCTCCGACCGTAGTCGCGGGCGCGGCAAGCGTCGCCGCGGACGCTCCGGCGGCGGAAGAGAAGAGCGAATTTACCGTTCATCTTAAATCCGCCGGCGAGAAAAAACTCAACGTTATCAAAGTCGTTCGAGAATTGACGGCTATAGGGCTTAAAGAGGCGAAAGACCTCGTGGAAAGCGCTCCGGCGGTAGTCAAAGAGCACGTATCCAAAGCCGACGCCGAAGAGTGGAAAAAGAAACTTGAGGAAGCCGGCGCGCAGGTTGAGCTTAAATAACCTTAGCCGTCGCGTATTTTAGGCGATCTGTTTTATGATCGCCTTTTTGTTTCAACGCTTCGACTCTCTCGTTTTGCGTAGGTTGCCAAAAAGCGAGCTTTTTTGGCGGGAGAGTCTTAACCTCGCGCGTATCGATTGTGCGCGCTCGAATCATAAACTTGAGCCTTAGAACGTCTAAACGGACGATCACGCCGTCTTTCTTGACATTTGCGCGTCGTAAAGACGCGGCTATTTTATTGCGAGGTAACCCAATCTATGTTAAACAGTCTAAAATCCGGCAACCGCCTTCGCGCCGATTTCGCCAAAATCCCGCAGGCGCTTCCTATACCCAATCTTTTGCAGCTACAACAAAACAGCTACGACGATTTTTTGATGATCGGTCGCGATTCGCGCGATCATAGCGGTATCGAGCGCGTTTTTCGCTCTATATTCCCTATCCACGATCAGCACAACAATATCACGCTAGAGTATCTCGGAGGCGAGTTTGGCAAGCCCAAATACACCATTAGAGAGTCGATGGAGCGCGGATTAACCTATTGCGTGCCGCTTAAAATCAAAGTGCGCTTGCTGGTCAACGAAAAAGACGAGAAAACGGGTAAGATTATCGGCGTTAAGGACATAAAAGAGCAATCTTTGTATGTGCGCGAAATCCCGCTGATGACCGATCGCACCAGCTTTATTATTAACGGCGTGGAGCGCGTCGTCGTCAATCAGCTTCACAGAAGCCCCGGCGTTATCTTTAAGGCGGACGAAAGCGGAACGGCGGGCGGCAAGCCTAGCTATACCTCGCAGATTATTCCCGATCGCGGCAGTTGGCTTCACTTTGAATACGACGCTAAAGACGTGCTGTTCGTTCGTATTAACAACCGCAGAAAAGTGCCGATCACAATTCTATTTCGCGCGCTTGGATACAACAAGCAGGATATTGTCCGACTTTTTTACCCGCTTCTTAAAATCGCGTTGCGCGACAATCGCTTCTTCGCCCCGTTTGAACCAGACCTGTTCGGCGGGCGGCTCGATTATGATCTCAAAGACGAAAAAGGCGAGATTATCCTCCAAGCGGGGAAACGTTTGACCGCAAGCAAAGCCAAAAAACTTAAAGACGACGGACTCGCGTTCGTCGAATATCCGCTCGAGGTTATGATGGAAAGACATCTAGCCGAGCCGGTAATCGATAAAAAGAGCGGCGAGGTGCTTTACGACGCGCTGACTCAGCTTGACGAGAACAGGCTGAAAAAATTGCTCGAGCTTGGCGTATCCGAAGTTACGATCGCTAACGACGCGGCGCCCGGTTACGATAAATCGGTGATCGCGGCGTTCGGCGCGGACATCGAATCGCTGAAGCTACTAAGGCAAACCGAAAAGATCGACGATGAAAACGATCTGGCGGCGATAAGAATCTATAAGGTTATGCGACCGGGCGAACCCGTAACTAAGGACGCCGCGAAAGAGTTTGTGGATAAGTTATTTTTTGATCCCGAACGATACGATCTGACTAAAGTCGGTCGTATGAAGATGAACCATAAGCTCGGCGTAAACGTTCCCGAATATATCGCCGTGCTTACGCCGGACGATATTATCAAAACCGTGCAGTATCTTATCAAGGTTAAAAACGGGCAAGGACATATCGACGATCGCGATCATATGGGCAACAAACGTATTCGCGCTATAGGCGAGCTGCTCTCCAACGAGCTTCATCAGGGACTTGTCAAAATGCAAAAGGCAATCCGCGACAAACTCGCCACCATCAGCTCCTACGACGAGCTTATGCCGCACGATCTAATCAATACCAAGCTAATCACCACGACGATCTTGGACTTTTTCAGCGTCGGTCAGCTCTCTCAGTTTATGGATCAAACCAACCCGCTTTCAGAGGTTACGCATAAACGCCGCCTCTCCGCGCTTGGCGAAGGCGGTTTGGTTAAAGATCGCGCGGGCTTCGAGGTGCGCGACGTTCACTCTACGCACTACGGCAGAATCTGTCCGATAGAGACGCCCGAAGGTCAGAATATCGGTCTAATCAATACGCTTTCCACATACGCGAAGGTAAACGAGCTTGGTTTTATCCAAGCGCCTTATAAAAAGGTGGTAAACGGCGCGGTTACGGACGAAATCGTCGATCTGACGGCGACGCAAGAGGAGGGGCAGGTAATCACCCCCGCGAGCATTAAGATCGACGAGGACGGGCGGATAGTCGAAGAGCTTGTAGAGGCGCGAAAAGACGGTGAAATTATGCTGGTCGAGCGCGAAAAGGTGAATCTCATAGACCTCTCGCCAAAAATGGTCGTGGGCGTGGCGGCGGGCTTAATTCCGTTTCTGGAACACGACGACGCGAATCGCGCGCTTATGGGTTCAAATATGCAGCGCCAAGCGGTGCCGCTTATCTGGACGGACGCGCCGCTCGTTGGCACCGGTATGGAAAAAATCATCGCGCGCGACGCTTGGCAGAGCGTCAAAGCTAAACGCGGCGGCGTGGTGGAAAAAGTGGACGCGAAAAACATCTACGTTCTCGGCGAGGACGATAACGGAGCCTTTATCGATCACTACCCGTTGCAAAAGTATCTGCGCACCAACCAAAACAGCAACTTTGACCAACGCCCGATCGTTAAAAAAGGCGACGTCGTAGCCGCCGACGACATTATCGCCGACGGCTCCAATATGGATTTAGGCGAATTGGCGTTAGGCAAAAATATATTGGTCGCTTTTATGCCGTGGAACGGCTTTAACTACGAGGACGCGATCGTGGTGAGCGAAAAGCTGATCCGCGACGACGCTTTCACCAGCGTGCATATCTACGAAAAGGAGATCGACGCTAGAGAGCTTAAACACGGCGTCGAGGAGATCACGCGCGATCTACCAAACGTCAAAGAAGAGGATATACAGCATTTAGACGAAAGCGGCGTGGTTAAGATAGGCTCTTACGTTAAACCCGGCATGATTTTGGTGGGTAAAATAAGCCCTAAGGGCGACGTGAAGCTAACGCCGGAAGAACGGCTTTTGCGAATGATCTTCGGCGAAAAGGGCGGACACGTCGTTAATAAATCGCTCTACTGCCCCGAATCGATGGAGGGCGTGGTAATCGACGTTAAAATTTTCACCAAAAAAGGCGCGGATCGCGACGCTAGGGCGATCGCCGAGTTCGAGGCGCAAAAAGCCGAGCTAGAGCGCGAGCATAACGACAAACTACAGATGATCGACCGAGAGGAGATGCTGAAAATCAACGGTTTTCTGTCTAAACAAAAGTTTGCGGAAGAGGTCTCGATCGGCGGTAAAGTTTATAAAAAGGGCGACAGCGTAAGCAAAGACGAGCTGAAAAACGTCAATCGTTTCGCCGTCGCCACCCTTGTCAAGGGGCTAGACAAAAACGCGCAGGCTAATTTCGAGACGATCAAGGCGCATTTTAGGAACGAAAAAGAGCAGTTGCGCGTCGATCACGAGGAGAAGCTCTTCGTCATAGAAAAAGACGATATTCTGCCAAGCGGCGTGGTAAAGCTCGTGAAAGTTTATATCGCCACCAAACGCAAGCTAAAAGTCGGCGACAAGATGGCGGGCAGGCACGGCAACAAAGGGATCGTATCCACGATCGTGCCTGAACACGATATGCCCTACCTAGAGGACGGCGCTAGCATAGAGATCGTCTTAAACCCGTTAGGCGTTCCAAGCCGTATGAATATCGGACAGATACTAGAGGTGCATCTAGGGCTTATCGGCAAACGCTTAGGCGATCAGATCGGGGATATTTTCGAGCAAAAGCGCGACGATTACGTTCAACGCTTGCGCGAAAAGATGATCGAAATTGTTTGCGCCACCCCGCTTAAAATTGGCGCGGATTTTCTGCGAGAGCTAAGCGACGACGAGCTTATCAAATACGCCCGCGATTGGCGCAAAGGGGTTCGCTTTGCCAGCCCCGTATTTGAAGGCGTAGAGGCAAGCGAGTTCAAAAAACTCTTTGAAATGGCGAAGATTGACTCGGACGCCAAAACGGAGCTTTACGACGGACGCACGGGCGAAAAGTTCTTGGAGCGGGTGAACGTGGGCTATATGTATATGCTCAAACTTCACCACCTTGTGGACGAAAAAGCGCACGCTCGATCTACGGGTCCCTATTCGCTGGTAACGCAACAGCCCGTCGGCGGCAAGGCGCTTTTCGGCGGTCAGCGCTTCGGCGAAATGGAGGTGTGGGCGCTGGAGGCTTACGGCGCGGCGCACACGCTTAAAGAGATGCTAACCGTTAAATCCGACGACACCGAAGGGCGCGTGCAGACCTATAAGGCGATCACGCGCGGCGAGAATATGCCCGCCAGCGGCGTGCCGGAGATTTTCTTTGTGCTTACCAAAGAGTTGCAAGCGTTAGGGCTTGATATTAGTCTATATAAGGAGACAAGCGATGAGTAAATTAGAAAAAGTCATAGTCGGACCCGACGAGAAAGCGAAAGATTTTGACGCGCTTCAGGTGATGATCGCAAGTCCCGAAAAAATCCTAAGTTGGAGTTTCGGCGAGGTTAAAAAACCGGAAACTATCAACTACCGCTCGCTAAAGCCGGAGCGCGACGGGCTTTTTTGCGCGAAAATCTTTGGTCCCGTGCGCGATTACGAGTGCCTGTGCGGCAAATATAAAAAGATGCGCTACAAAGGGCTTAAATGCGAAAAGTGCGGCGTGGAAGTAACCGCTTCTAAAGTGCGCCGAAGCAGAATGGGGCATATCGATCTTGCCGCGCCCGTAGCGCATATCTGGTATGTCAATTCGCTGCCAAGCCGCGTAGGGACGCTGCTTGGCGTGATGACCAAAGATTTGGAGCGGGTGCTTTACTACGAGGCGTATATCGTCGAACACGGGGGCGAAGCGTTCTACGACGCGGAAAATAAAACTCCCGTAGCTAAATACGACATTCTCAACGAGGAACAGTATATAACGCTAGAGGAGCGCTACTCGCACACGGGCTTTCACGCCGAAATGGGCGCGGGGGTGGTGCGCAGATTGCTCGAAGACCTAAATCTGCCCGAAATGTACGAGCGCTTAAAAGCCGACATTAAAGAGACGACCGCCGAAACCAAACTAAAATCGCTCGTGAAAAAATTAAAAGTGGTGGAGGTGTTCTTAAACTCCGACAACCGCCCCGAATGGATGATTCTAACCGTTTTGCCGGTGCTTCCGCCCGATATTCGCCCGCTTGTCGCGCTTGAGGGCGGCAAGTTCGCGGTAAGCGATCTAAACGATCTCTACCGCCGCGTGATCAACCGCAACGCCCGCCTCAAACGGCTGATCGAGCTAGAGGCGCCGGAGATCATTATCCGCAACGAAAAGCGAATGCTCCAAGAGGCGGTGGACGCGCTCTTTGACAATGGCAGACGCGCCAGCGCGGTAAAAGGCGCCAATAAGCGCCCGCTGAAATCGCTAAGCGAAATCATCAAGGGCAAACAGGGGCGCTTCCGTCAAAACCTTCTGGGTAAACGCGTGGATTTTTCGGGACGCTCCGTGATCGTGGTTGGACCGGAACTCAATATGGATCAGTGCGGGCTGCCAAAAATTATGGCTTTGGAGCTATTTAAGCCCCATTTGATGGCGAAACTTGAGGAAAAAGGCTACGCCACCACGCTAAAACAGGCAAAAAGGCTGATCGAGCAGCAGGGCAACGAGGTCTGGGAGTGTCTGCAAGAGGTCGTCGAGGGACACCCCGTGCTGCTAAACCGCGCCCCTACGCTTCACAAGCTCTCTATTCAAGCGTTTCACCCCAAGCTAATCGACGGCAAGGCGATCAGGCTTCACCCGCTGGTGTGCGCCGCCTTTAACGCGGACTTCGACGGCGATCAGATGGCGGTTCACGTGCCGCTTAGCCAAGAGGCGATCGCCGAAGCTAAAATCTTGATGTTAAGCTCGATGAACATTCTGCTGCCCGCCACCGGACGCGCCGTAACTACGCCGTCGCAGGATATGGTTCTGGGTCTATATTACCTCTCTATGGAAAAACAGGGGGTAAAGGGAGAGAATAAACTCTTTTCAGGCATAGACGAGGCGCTTATCGCCATCGACGGCGGCATGGTCGATCTGCACGCGCGCGTTCGCGTAGCGATCGGCGATCAGATGATCTCCGCCGCCGCGGGACGGATCGTTATTAAATCGATTCTGCCCGATTACGTGCCGACAAGCCTTTGGAACCGCGTTCTCAAGAAAAAAATGATCGGCGAAATAGTCGATTACGTCTATAAACGCGGCAAGATCAAAGACGCGGCGGAGTTTTTGGACAACCTTAAAAACTTAGGCTTTCGTTACGCCACCAAAGCGGCGATCTCTATTAGCGCGGCGGATATTCTCGTTCCCGACGATAAAGAAAAAGCGATCGCCGCCGCCAAAAAGAAGGTCAAAGAGATACAGGCGCAATACGCCTCCGGTTTGCTGACCGAACAGGAGCGTTATAACAAGATCGTTGACTTGTGGACGGACACGCAAAACGGCGTGGCGGAAACAATGATGAAAATCGTGCAAAACGACAAGCAGGGGTTCAACTCGATTCATATGATGGCGGATAGCGGCGCGCGCGGTTCCGAGCAACAGATCCGCCAGCTTGCCAGCATGCGCGGTTTGATGGCGAGACCGGACGGCTCTATTATTGAAACGCCGGTTATTTCAAACTTCAAAGAGGGTTTGAATATGATCGAATACTTTATCTCCACCAACGGCGCGCGCAAAGGTCTGACCGACACCGCTTTGAAAACCGCCAACGCCGGTTATCTTACGCGCAAGCTGATCGACGTAGCTCAAAACGTTCGCGTCAACGTGGACGACTGCGGCACGCACGAAGGGGTAGAGGTTACCAGCATTACCGTCGGCGGCGAGTTGATCGAATCGCTCGAAGATCGCATCGTGGGGCGCGTGCTTGTCGAGGACGCGATCGATCCCGTTACAAACGAGCCGCTGTTCAAAGAGGGCGAGCTGATCGACGAGGAAAAAGCGCAGGCGATCGCCGAAGCGCAGATTAAATCGGTCAAAATCCGATCCCCGCTTACCTGCAAGGCGCGCAAAGGAGTTTGCGCCAAATGTTACGGGCTTAATCTCGGCGAAGGAAAGATCGTCCAAAAGGGCGAGGCGGTAGGCATTATCGCCGCGCAATCAATCGGCGAACCGGGAACGCAGCTTACGCTAAGAACCTTCCACGCGGGCGGCGCGGCTTCTAGAACGCAAGAGGAGAGCAAGATCGTCGCCGATAAAGAGGGCTTTATCCGCTACTACAACCTTTCGACCTTCAAAAACAGCGCGGGCAGAAGCGTGGTGGCGAATCGACGCAACGCGGCGGCGCTGCTTGTGGAGCCGAAAGTCAAAGCTCCCTTCGACGGCGTTTTGCGCGTTGAAACGATCCACGACGAGCAGATTTTGATCGTAGATAACGGATCGGAGCAGGCGCGTTTTCACCTTCGCAGAAACGACATAGCGAAGCCAAACGAGCTTGCGGGCGTTTCCGGACAGATCGAAAGCAAACTCTATCTGCCCTATAAAGACGGCAACCGCGTTAAAGCGGACGAATCGATTGTGGAGCTGATCAAAGAAAGCTACAACGTTCCGGCTCGAATCAGCTACGGCGCGGAGCTACACGTAGAGGACGGCGCGCCCGTTCCTATGAAGATAGTCGCCAAAGCCAAAGGCATAGTCAAATACTATATGCTCAAAGGCGACTATTTAGAAAGAAGGCACGATATACAAGCGGGTCAGAAAATTTCCGAAAAGGGACTTTTCGCCGTCGTAGCGGACGAGCAGGATCGCGAGGCGATACGACACTATATCGTTCGCGAAAGCGTTATAGAAGCGGCGGATAACTCAAAAGTCGCCGCTCACACGGTTATTTCGCGCCCCGAAGCCAACGAGCAGACGATTATCGCCGAATGGGACCCATATACAATCCCCGTAATCGCCGAAAGCGCCGGCGCGGCGCATTTAGAGGATTTGATTCCCGGCGTTACGGTCAGCGAACAGATCGAGGAGCTAACGGGGCAAACGCGCCTAATGGTCAACGAATACTACGCGCCCGAATATAAGCCGACAATCGTGATTGCGAACGATTCCGGACAGCTAATCCGCTACTCGCTAGAGCCAAAAACGGCGATCTTCGTTCAAGAGGGCGAGCGCGTCGGCGAGGCGCAAGTTTTGGCAAAAATGCCAAAAGCGGTCGCTAAAAGCCGCGATATTACGGGCGGTCTGCCGCGCGTTACCGAACTGCTAGAAGCGCGCAAACCCAAAGATTCCGCGATGTTAGCGGATATAGACGGCGTGGTGCGCTTTGGCAAACCAGTCCGCAATAAACAGCGCGTGCTTATTGAAAACGAAAACGGCGTGAGCGTCGAATATCAGATTGAAAAGGGCAAGCGGATTTTGGTTCATGAAGGCGAGTTTGTCCATGCGGGCGAGCGTCTGACCGACGGGCAGATCTCCTCGCACGACATCTTACGCATACTTGGCGAAAAGCAGCTTCAGCAGTTTATCGTCAGCGAAGTGCAACAGGTTTATCGTCGTCAAGGCGTTGTGATCAACGACAAACACCTAGAGGTGATTATAGGCGAAATGCTTCGTCAGGTTAAAATCGTCGATAGCGGCGATACCAAGTTTATCGTCCATGATCTGATCAGCCGCCGCCGGTTTGAGGAAGAGAATCTGCGCGTGATGAGGCTGGGCGGCGAACCCGCTTTAGGTTCTCCCGTTTTGCTTGGCATTACCCGATCCGCCGTCGGCGCGGACTCTATTATCTCCGCCGCTTCCTTTCAGGAGACGACAAAGGTCTTGACGGAAGCGTCGATCGCCGGCAAGTTCGACTACCTAGAGGATTTGAAAGAAAACGTCGTGCTAGGACGGCTGATTCCCGTAGGCACGGGCATTTATCGCCGCAAGCCGCCGCTTGTTAAAGAGTTGGTCGTCTCCGACTAACTAGCGGAAATCAAATCGGTTAACGCCGATTTGATTTCGCTTTCTCGATTAACCGCCCTGCCCTTTTCGCGATCGCGAGCTTTTAAACGACAAACGCGTAGAGATCAAAATCATAAAAACCGCTTCGCTATCGATCTAGCCGCCTCGAAAGCGTTTGAAACGATTTCGCAATCAAACGGCGCGAAGTCCTTCGCTGTAGAGTAGCCGCATAACAGGGCGATCGGCGTTACGCCCGCGCTAAGCGCCGCGTTTATGTCGATTGGCGTGTCGCCTATCATAAAAGCGTTTCTCTTGTCTCCTCGCGTTCTCTCTAACGCGAGCAGTATAGGTTCCGGATGCGGTTTGGGGTTTTTCGCGTCCTCAAACCCCACGATCGCCTCAAAATACCCGTCTATGCCAAAATGCGCCAAAATCTCTTTAGAAAAGCTCGCCGACTTTGTGGTAACCACGCCGATTGCTGCGATTGGCTTTAGCGTTTCAAGCGCCTCTTTAACCCGCGGCAGAAGCGTCGTCTTTTGCAAACAGACCTTTCGGTAGCGATCTTTATAGCGATCGATGTAGCCTTGAATCTCCGCTTCCTCTATGCCAAGCGAGACGAACATCTTATGAAGCGGATTACCTATTAGCTTAATAATTGCCTCCGGATCGGGGCTTGCTCTATTAAAATGCGCGAACGCCGCGTTAAAGCTCTCTACAATCGCCTCCGTAGAGTCGATCAGAGTTCCGTCGAGATCGAATAGCGCCGTGGCCGGTTTTGCCATAATTAGCTCCGTTGTTGCGTGAAAGGACGTTATGTATTCTATTAAACGGGCGCTTGAGTTTGGAACTAACGCGCTAAAAAACGTCTGCGATCGACCGCGTTTTGAAGCGCGGATACTGCTTGAGCGCGCAAGCGGGCTTAGCCGCGTAGAGATCGCGACTAACGATCAAGCGCCAATCGACGCGGCGCGATACGAAGCGATGATCGCAAGAAGAGAGCGAGGCGAGCCAATCGAGTATATTATTGGTTTGGTTAGCTTCTATTCGCGCGAGTTTCTATGCGAAAGCGGCGTGTTGATCCCCCGCCCCGAAACGGAGCTTTTAGTCGATCGGGTTATCGAGGCGGCGAAGGGGTTTAACGCGCCGAAGATCGCCGAGATCGGCGTTGGAAGCGGTTGCGTTTGCGTTATGATCGCCGCGTTAATTCCAAACGCGAAAATTACCGCGAGCGATATTAACAAAAAGGCGATCCTTCTTGCCGCAAAAAACGCCGAGCGCTTTGGCGTAGCCGATCGCGTAGCGCTAATTCAAACCAATCTACTAGAGGGCGTTCAAGGCGATTTCGATATTTTGGTATCCAATCCGCCTTATATCCGCGCGGACTATCCTTTGCCAAAAGCGGTATCGTTCGAGCCAAAAGAGGCGTTAATCGGCGGCGAAAGAGGAACGGAGATTTTAGAGGCGATTATCGCGTTAAGAAAACCGATATTAGTCTGCGAATGCGGATACGATCAGGAGGCGTTTTTGCGCGAAAAATTGAAGGCAAACGGCTATAAAATGGTAGAGTTCTATAAAGATTACGCGAATTGGACGCGGGGATTTACGGCGAAAAGATGATTCAAATACGCGATCTGCGCAAACGTTTCGGCGAAAAAGAGGTCTTGCGCGGCGTCGATCTCGATATTATTCGCGGCAAAACGACGACCATTTTCGGCGTTAGCGGCGGCGGCAAAAGCACCATTATTAAACATATCGTTGGGCTTTTGACGCCCGATCGCGGCTCTATCGTGGTGGATGGCGTGCGGCTGTGCGACGCGAAATCGCTATACGCGATACGGCGCAAAGTCGGCTTTTTGTTTCAAAGCGGCGCGCTTTTTGATAGTATGAGCGTGCGCCAAAACGTGGAGTTTCCGCTGATCGAGCATACGAAACTAAGCGCCGCCGAACGAGAAAAAAAGATCGTAAAGGCGTTGGAGCTTGTGGGGCTAAAACCGCGCGAAGTTATGCCGCTGTTTCCTCACGAATTATCGGGCGGCATGCGAAAACGCGCGGGGCTTGCGCGAACGATTATCCTAGACCCGCAGGCGGTGCTATACGACGAGCCGACAAGCGGACTCGATCCTATCACAAGCGATCGCATAAGCCAAATGATATTGCGTCTGCAAGAAGAACTTGGCGTTACCGCCGCGCTAATTAGCCACGATATTAAAGAGAGCTTTAAGTGTTCGGACTATATCGCTATGCTGTTCGAGGGTAAGATCGTGGAGTATGGCGAGACAAAGGCGATCGCCGCGTCGCAAAATCCAATCACGCGGCAGTTTATCGACGGATCGTCGGACGGACCGGTTAGATTCGCCGACGACTAACGCGAAACAATCTATCAAAGCGACCAAACGCGGTTTTGCTAATCGCGAGTAATCGATCGCCAATCGTTTAGCGAAACGCGGCAGACGTTTTAGGCTTACATATACTATAATCGCCAAATCACACGACATAAGGGAGATAATGCGATGAAAGCGGTTATGCTTGCGGCGTTAATATGCGTCGCCTCTTGGGGCGCAAGCCTTTTTGAACTAGGCAAAGAAGCCTATGTAAACGGCAATTATGAAGAGGCGTTAGAGTATTTCGCCAAAGCGATAAAAGAGAAGCCAAAAAGCGCTGAAATTTACTACGAGCGCGGCTGCCTTCTTAGCGATCTGGGCGAATATGAAGCGGCGATCAAAGATTTTACGAAAGCGATCGAGCTTAAACCCGATTACGGCTTTGCCTACAACAATCGCGCGATCTCCTACGGAACGAGCGGCGATATTGAAAAGGCGGAAAAAGACGCGCGTAAAGCGTGCGAGTTAAAAGTCTGCGTCGCGTATCAATTTATGCGCGAAAACGGATTTATAGAAGACTAACAAAACCTTTTATAAGGGCGGGGCGACGGCAAGATCGATCCTTGAAGCAAACAGCAAAATCCGCTACGACTTCTGCGCGTCAAGCCGTTAACGGATTTTTAATCTGAATACGAAAGACACGGCGCCCGCCTTTTACGCATAGCTATTAACGATAAGTTTGAGCGCGTTGGCGTTTGTTTTGTCAACGCCTCGTCGAAGGCGGGGATTTAAAAAACGTTTATTTTAAACGTTTTTGATCTTACTTTTAGAGAAAACCGCGCGTCTTTCGGCTTTTGCGATCGTTTAAGCAAACGCGCCAAAATAAACTAGGCTTCTAACCCCTCGCGCGATATAGGCGGGCTTTTTAGCCTAGCCGTAAAAGCCGCGCCGCCGATAGCTTAAACTCGCAACGTCAAAGCGGCGTTTTTGGAACGACGGAAACTTTTTTGCGGTTTGCGTCTTTGTGCGAAAAGAGCGTCTCTCCGTCGATCAGCGCGAAGAGCGTGTGATCTTTGCCTGTGCCGACGTTATCGCCCGCGTGAATTTTCGTGCCGCGCTGACGGACGATAATGTTTCCCGCGCGGACAAACTCGCCGCCAAATTTCTTAACGCCTAATCTGCGACCGATCGAGTCGCGGTTGTTCTGGGTGCTACCCTGCCCTTTTTTATGCGCCATATCCTATTCCTTTGATATTTGTAAAACCGCGCTTACAGGCTTATGCCCGTAATTCTCACGCGGGTAAAATCGCGCCTAAAGCCGCGTTTTTGCTTGCTGTCTTTGCGGCGGCGTTTTTTGAAAATAATGATTTTCTTGCCGCGCCCTTCGTTGATCGCCTCGCCCGTAACCTTCGCGCCCTCGATAAACGGCGAACCCACCGTCAGCGCGCCGTCGTTACTCACCAGCAAAACCTTTTCAAAAGTAACGGCGGCTTTCGGCTCTAAACCGCGCTTGTCAAACAGAACTATATCGCCTTGCGCGACCTTATACTGCCGTCCGTCCGTATTGATTATTGCATACATCGCTTGCCTTTTTGCCTAGCAAAATAAAAGGCGCGATTATATTCAAAGGTAGCTTTAACGCAAATTAGTCAATGTTCAAAACGGCGAAACTTTAGCCGATAAAGCGTATTTCGCGCTTGCGTCATAAACTCGGCGAAGTTAGAAAAGAGACCAAGCCGCGCGAGAAAATCGTCCGACGGCTACCGCGCGTTAATTTTTACCCTCTGTTTTTATTGATCGCCTTATCCGAAATCCGCGTTCCAAGCATTAATCCAGTCAACGCTCCGAATGTTCCTGCGGTCAGCGCTCCGATCACCGCTCCTGCTATTGCCGTGTATTCCGTTCCGACTATATCTCCAATCAACGCTCCGATCGACACTCCAATTAGCGCTCCGATCGTCGCTCCGAACGACGTTCCAACCAGCCCTCCGAGTAGCGCTATAACATTCCTCCATCCAATCAGCCACCCAATCAACGCTCCGATCGCCACGATCAGACATACAATCGGCATTCCAAACGCCGGTCTAACCATCATTCCAATCAGCGCTCCGAACGTCCCTGCGATCAGCGCTCCAATCGCCGACGCCTGTTTATCTATTCGCGGCGTTTGATCGGGTTGAACAATCGATTTGCTCTGATCTTGGCGTAAAATAAGAGCGAGCAGATCGACGATCTTCGCCGCCGCGGTATCGTTTATAAATAGCTTCTCGCATAGATAACGAATTTGCGTCTGTTTGCAGACTTGTAAATTCCGCGCGGTATCGATCGCTTTCGCGCAATCCGTTTCGATCGCCATTATTAGCAGACGGCGCTCCTGTTTGAACTCGCCTTTTGCGTAATCGTTTAACGACGCCTCGCATTGTTTTGGATCGAATAGAACCTCTCTGCCCTCTTTCGCAACCAGCTCTTGCGCAACCGATACAAACCGCGCGTCCATTGTCGCCTCTTGTAGTTTTTTTGAAAACCCGCGTCAATCGTAGCGCCGCGTTTCTTAAAAGGAGACCTGTATCAACGCCATAACCGAGCGAGCGAGCGAAGATCGCGACTTTTATCGGCGCGAGTTGTCGTCGATCTGTAAAACGGCTAAAAACGCCTCTTGCGGGATATGAACCTTGCCGATCGCTTTCATTCGCTTTTTGCCCTCTTTTTGCTTCTCTAATAGCTTGCGTTTTCTGGTAATATCACCGCCGTAGCACTTGGCGGTTACGTTCTTGCCCACCGATTTAACCGTTTCGCGAGCGATTATCTTAGCGCCGATCGAGGCTTGGATCGCCACTTCAAATAGCTGGCGATCGATTAACTCCTTCATCTTTGCGACAAGCTCGCGCCCTCTGTATTCGGCTTTGGATCGATCGATAATTAAGCTAAGCGCGTCAACCGCTTCGCCAGCCACGCGAATATCGAGTTTTACTAGATTGCCCTCTCGATATTCGATCGGCTCGTAATCAAAACTCGCGTATCCTTTTGACAGGCTTTTTAACTTGTCGTAAAAATCGCCGATCGCCTCGTTAAGCGGGATCGCGTAGATAAGCATCACGCGGCTTTGACCGATATACTCCATCTTTTCGCTAACGCCGCGCCTATCGTTCAACAGCGCGATCATAGAGCCGACAAACTCGTTTGGCGCAATCACCGTCGCGCGCGCGTAAGGCTCGAAAACCTTGTCGATCTTTCCCGCGTCGGGAAACAAAGAGGGGTTGGAGACGAGTATTTTTTCGCCGCTTGTCGTCAAAACTTCATAGGTAACGCTCGGAGCGGTGGCGATCAGATCAAGCCCAAATTCGCGGCTTAATCGCTCCTTAATCACGTCCATATGAAGCGCGCCCAAAAACCCCGCGCGGAAGCCAAAACCTAGCGCGACGGAACTTTCGGGCGTAAAGGTAATGCTCGAATCGCTCATCTTTAGTTTTTCTAGCGCGTCGCGCAACGGCTCAAACTGTTCGGCGTCGATCGGGTAAATCCCCGCGAATACATAGGCTTTTGCCTCGCGGTATCTTGCGACGGGTTCGTTAGCTGGCGCGATCAGATCGGTGATCGTATCGCCCACGCGAATATCGCCAATCGTTTTAACGCCCAAAACGACAATCCCGATTTCGCCCGTTTTAAGCTCCTCGGTCGCAATATGATCGATCGGGTGCGGGTAATAAAGCGCGCCTATCTCGCGGCGCGTTCGCGTCGCCATCGTCAGAACCTTTTGCCCTACTTTAAGAGCGCCGTCAAAGACGCGGACAAGCGCCAACGCGCCTAGATAGGGATCAAACCTGCTATCGTAAATCAGAGCGCGGCTTGGAGCGTTTTCGTCTCCATCGGGCGGCGGGATTTTCGCCGTAATCGTATCTAGCAGCGCCTCGATCCCCAGCCCGCTTTTTGCCGATACAAGATTGGCGTTAGAACAGTCAATCCCGATCACGCTTTCAATCTCGGCTTTAACGCGATCAATATCCGCGTTTGGCAGATCGATCTTGTTTATGACCGGAATAATCTCCACGTCGTTTTCAATCGCCATATAGCAGTTGGCGATCGTTTGCGCCTGCACACCCTGCGTCGCATCAACGACAAGCAACGCGCCTTCGGAGCTAATCAGCGACTTGCTCACCTCGTGCGAAAAATCCACGTGTCCGGGCGTGTCGATCAGATTAAGAGTGTAATCTTTGTATCTGAGGCGAACGCTCTGCGCTTTGATCGTAATGCCGCGCTCGCGCTCGATCTCCATATCGTCTAGCAGTTGCTCTCTCATCTGCCGATCGCTAACCGATCGCGTCTGCTGAATAATCCGATCGGCGAGAGTGCTTTTGCCGTGATCGATATGCGCGATAATAGAAAAATTGCGTATGTTTTTCATCTACTTCCAAATCTAACGCCAAAGCGAATTTGCGCCAAGCCAAGCGTAGGCGGAAATATACCAAAAACGCATTTGCGCGGCGAAATTAGTTCTGGGAGTTATACCACGGAAACGCCTTGCGCGTAACAAACACAAAAACTCTATCGGCGATAAAACCCGACGCGCCGAGCGCTCCTATGCCTATAAACATCCATTCGACATAAAAAAGCTGATTGCCAAGCGACATCATATACGCGATTCCGCTCAAACTGCCGCTTAATTCCGCCGCCACCAGCACGACCAGCGAAAGCGCGATCGCCTGTCGAATGCCCGTCAAAATAAAGGGTAAAGCGGCGGGCAGAACGACCAAAAATAGCGTGTCGCTACGGCTTGCGCCCAAGCTCGCGGCGCTTTTTAGATATATCTGATTAACGTCGCGCACGCCGATTAGCGTCGTGATCCAAACGGGGAAAAACGCGCCCCACGCTATCAGCGCGACTTTAGGCGGCTCGCCAATTCCAAACCAAAGCACGACAATAGGCACGATCGCCAAAACCGGCACGGCGCGAAAGCCGTGCAAAATTGGCTCCGTAAGGTAGTTAAACCACTCTAACCTAGCCGAAGAGACTCCCGCTACCACTCCTACGACGACGCCAATCGCAAAACCCGCGATCGCGCGCTCCATGCTCGCGACGATATGCGTCCATAATTCGCCTGAAACGATTAGCGGAATAAGGCTTTGCGCCACCTTTGAAGGCGGCGGAAACAACGAGGGATTCAACCAATCTATCAGACGCGGCGCGATCTCCCACAACGCTAAAAATATAACGCCGCCCAGCAGATTAAACGCCAGCCGTTTAACCCGTTTGCGCCGTTTTTCGCGCTCCGTCGCGCGCTTAAACTCCTCTTTTAGGTCGCTCATTTTTCTAATAACTCCTCGATATTACCGTATAGCAGCTCCTCGATCGCGCGGTATTCGACGGCAAATTCGGGCGATCCGCGCAGACGAAAATACGGGGCGGCGATCGCTCTGTATCCTGCAATCGCGCCGTTTCGCATTACCGCCACGCGCTGCGCCAAAAATATCGCCTCGTCTATATTGTGCGTTATAAATAGGATCGTTACGCCGGTTTCCTTCCAAATGCGCAACAGATCGCTCTGCAACTCGGCGCGAGTGAGCGCGTCAACGGCGGCAAACGGTTCGTCCATCAGCAAAATCGACGGGCGCGTAACAAGCGATCGCGCCACCGCCACCCGTTGGCGTTGCCCGCCGCTAAGCTCGTGCGGATAGCGGCGCGCCTGATCTTCCAGCCTCGTCATTTTCAGAGCTTCCATCGCGCGTTCATAGCGTTCGGCTTTGCCGACGTTTAGCGATCGCAGTCCAAACGAAACGTTTTGAATCGCGCTCATCCAAGGAAAAAGCGCATATTCCTGAAACACCACCGATCGATCGGGCGCGGGTTTCGTTATTCGTTTGCCGTCGATTAAAACTTCGCCCGCGCTGGGCGCGATAAAACCCGCCAGCAAATGCAGCAGAGTGGTTTTCCCGCAACCGGAACGCCCAAGCAAACAGACAAACTCGCCGCGATCCATGCGAAAATCGACGTTATTCAACGCCAAAAACGGCTCGCCTTTACCTGCAAAATAGCGGCTAACCGCCTTAACTTCTATCATATCGATCGCGCCTTTTTTGGCTTATGTTCGAGGCGGTATTTTAGCGCTATTATGATAAACTTGAGCGATTTACTTAACTTATCAAAACAAAGGAGACGAATTGGCAAAGAAACTGATTGAGACGCACTGCCATCTAATCGGCGCCTCGCCCGTCAGCGAAAATCTTGGCGACAAGATAAAAACGCTGCCCGACAAGATCGCCTTTCGCACAAGGTATCCCGATCTTTACGCGCAGCGGATTCAACTGCCGCCGATCGATATTTCCGACGCTCTGATCGCCGACATGGACGCGCACGGCGTAAGCCACGCCATTATCCAGCAAGATTACGGCAGAGGCGACAACGATATGGTAGCCGCGCAGGTAGCCAAGCGTCCCGATCGCTTTTTCGGTTTGGTGAAAATGCAGCGTTATACCGACTTCGTCAAACGTATGCCTAGTCGCGAAGAGACGCCGCGCATCCGCGAGTTTGCGGTTTCTGAGATCAGACGCGGCATAGAAGACCTAAAGCTGATCGGCGTAGGCGAGTTTTTTGCGCGGGTATTTACCAACGAGGTAAATCCCGACAACATTCTTGAGGATTTTCGTCCGATTTTCGATACGCTAAGCGAATATAAGGCGCCCGTTCAGATTCAAACCGCATGGACGCAGTTCCCGCATAATCTTTTTTACGGCGATCCGCTCTGGGTTGACGAGATCGCGGGCGAGTATCCGCGCGTTCCGATTATTCTGACAAAAATGGGGCGCGGCTTCGAGTCGCTTTTTGATAACGCCTTGATGGTGGCTATGCGCAACGCCAACGTCTATTTTGATATTGTCGATACCAACGCCAACCATCTACGCCGCGCGATAGACGCGATCGGCTCGGATCGCATAATGTATGGCAGCGATTGGTGTTGTATGACCCGCTGGGTGAGAGAGCCGTCGGGCTGCCACCAGCGCCATCTCGATCTGCTAGATCAGGCGAATGTTACTCCGCAAGAACGAGAGAATATCGAGTGGCGAACGGCGGCAAAGGCGTTTAACCTAAAACTATAAGCAAAGCGTTCCGCGTGGCGACGAACGGCAATGCGGAGCGCTACGCTCGCCATAGCGTTAGGACGTAGAACGGCTTGCCGTAGGATTGCGGCATCGCCGCCTCTCTTAGCGCGGATACGCATATCCGCTCGCGGCGGACTAAACGATAACGCGAACTGCAAAGTCTCGCGCTTGAGCGAAAACAAAACAAGATCATAGACGGTTTTGGGCAATGGTAGATACGGTTATCAACGCCGAGCGCGATCTGCGCGAGATGGATACCCGCCTTCCTACGCGATTACGGGCGGTAAACACCGCCCTATCGCTCCGCGCGGGTATGACGGGAAAGGCGGGAATGACGAAAAGCGGATCGTTTCGGGGTAAAATAACGCGATAGGGTTTAAAGCGCCTAAGCGATAAAAGGAGCAAAATAACCCTCCTAACCATTAGGCTAGCGCCGCGCTCCGCTCGCGTTGTGTAGCGCGGCGATCAACCTCGTTAGCCGTTAGAATTAACGCCGCTAGCGCCTTCGTTTTATCAGCTCTCTCGTTTCTAAATAACTGCCCGCGAGCGCGATTAGTCAAAAAAACGCGGCTTAATCCCCGAATAATCGTTGGTGATCGCGAGCGAATCAAAAATCTGCGAAAGCTGCCCGCGATGGTGTATGTTGTGCGCGGAAAGCATCGTCAAGAAAGCTCCGAGCGCGATCGTGACGCCGCCGTACCACTGCAACTTTACCGGCGCGTCGTATTGCGCGTCGCTTAACGCTAGAGCGAGCTTAACCCACGTTTCATCCGCGATTGAAAGCGCTTTTTTGAGATTTTCCCAGCCGTTTACGTCGAGCGGCTTTTCGTCGATCGCCGGGACATTATTAAGCGCGAGCAAAATCGCCTCCGCCGTTTTATCGCCCGTTAGCGATCCTTCGGCGATTTTCAGAAAATGAAGCGTTCCGCCCGCTAGATGTTTAGCTAACCCCTCTAGGCTTCCGTAGTAACTGCCGCGATCCGCTTGGCGCGCCGAAAGCGAAAACTCGCCGTCTAAAATTTTTACGACCGTCGCGTTTGCCTCTTGGTTTTGTTTGGCAAGACCCAAAAGAATCGTTTTTGCGAACATAACTATCTCCTTTGTTGTTTTATCGTTGCATTATACATTTGAGCGCCTATGACAAACCAGCTTTTTTTCGGCGCGTTTTTGCGTCAATCAAAAACGCTGAACATAGCGCGAAGCCAAAGCCGATAATCAGCGCGCCCGCGTAACCGACGAAACTTACGCCCAAAGAGAGCGAAACAATCGAGCCGACATACGCGCCGCCGCCGATTCCCACGTTGAAAATGCCCGAATAGATCGAATTCGCCACGTCCGCCGCGTCTTTTGCCGCCGCGAGTAGGCGCGATTGCAGACCCATAAAGATCATCACGACAAAAATCCCCCAGATAAAATACAGAGCTAACGCGGCGTAGAAATTAAACGCGCTCGCTCCGAAAAGAGCCATTGTAACGACGAGCAGTCCTAGAGGGACAATCAGCGTCAAATTGGCGTAACGATCGCCCCATAAGCCAAACAGATAGCTTCCAATCAGTCCCGCGCCGCCGCCGGCAAACAGTAGCCACGCCACGCTCGATCCCTCGTAGCCTTTCGCCTCCAAAAAAGGACCTATATAGGTAAAGGCGGTAAAGTCGCCCGTAACGATCACGGCGATCAGCGCGTAAACCCAAACGACGCTCGCGCGCCGAAAGAGGATCGGCAGGCTTTTGAAATTGCCCGCGTTTTGACAGGGCAGGCGCGGCAGGAGTTTAACTATTACGCCCATCGCGATCAGGGCGAACGCGGCTATGATAAAAAAGGTAACGCGCCAGCCGAACGTCTGTCCGATCGCCGTGCCAAGCGGCGCTCCCAACACCATAGCCACGGAACCGCCGGCTACAAGCGCGCCGATAGCTTTGCTTTTGGCGTTTTCCGGCGCTAAACGGACGGCGAGCGGAACGGCGATCGCCCAAAAAATCGCGTGAGCGCACGCCACGCCGATCCTCCCTACGAGCAAAGTCTCGAAATCCCCAGCCGCGCTTATCAGCAGGTGCGAGGCGATAAACGCTATAAAAAGCGCGATCAAAAGCCGTTTGCGCTCGATCTTGGCGGTCAAAACCGTAAGCGGCAGGGAGAGGATCGCCACCGCCCACGCGTAGATCGTAACCATATAGCCCGTTTGCGCGGGATTGATATTAAAATCGGCGCTAATAGCCGTAAGCAACCCTACGGGCGCGATCTCCGTCGTGTTAAATATAAACGCCGAAAAGGATAGGCTTGCGACGGCGAGCCACGAAGTTACTTTTTTCATTGCTTGGCGATTGTATCAGACTCTCGCCGAACGCGGATTTAATTCGGCTAAACGATTTAAGCGGATAAACGGATTTTTAAAACGGCTCTATTAGGCTAAACGATAAAGCGTCGCCCGCGAACGCCCGTTTGCGCGATAAATTCTCGACTTGTTAATCGGAATACTTGACTTTTAAGGAATAAAACCTTAGTATTCCACCCGATTTTAAAAAAAGGAGAGAAAATGGGTTTAACTAAACCTGTTGTCGGTCTATTAGCGGCGTTGGCGACCGCCTCGGCATTAAGCGCGGCGCAAATTCAGCTTCTTAACGTGTCTTACGACCCCACAAGAGAGCTTTACAAAGCGTATAACCCCGCGTTTGTCAAATACTACAAGGCGAAAACGGGCGACGACGTAACCATTACGCAATCGCACGGCGGCAGCGCCAAGCAAGCAAACGCCGTTATCGACGGCAACCCAGCCGACGTGGTAACGCTTGCGCTCGGCGGCGACATCGACGCGATCGCGGTCAAGCGCCCCGATCTAATCGGCAAAGATTGGATCAAAAAGCTCCCGCTTAACAGCTCGCCCTACACCTCGACGATCGTCTTTTTGGTGCGCAAGGGCAATCCTAAGGGAATCAAGGATTGGGACGATTTGGTAAAACCCGGCGTGTCGATCATTACGCCAAATCCTAAAACCAGCGGCGGCGCGAGATGGAACTATCTGGCGGCTTGGGCTTACGCCGATAAGAAATACGGCGGCGAGGCTAAGGCGAGAGAGTTTGTCAAAAAGCTATTCGCGAACGTGCCAATTTTGGACGCGGGCGCGCGCGGTTCGACGATCACCTTCGCGCAACGCGATCAAGGCGACGTTCTGTTAGCGTGGGAGAACGAAGCGTTCTTGATTTTCGAGGAATACGAAGACGGCAAGGATCGCTTCGAGATCGTAGTTCCTTCGCTTAGCATTCTCGCCGAGCCTTCCGTAACGGTGGTGGATGGCAACGTAAAGAAAAAGGGCGAGGCGACGGTAAAGGCGGCGACGGAATACCTGAACTTCCTATACTCTAAAGAGGGTCAGCGCATAGCGGCGAAATACTACTACCGCCCGACCGATAAAGAGGTGCAAAAAGAGTTTGAGAAGGCGTTTCCTTCGCTTGAACTTGTGAAGATCGACGATTTCGGCGGTTGGGATAAAGCGCAAAAACTGCACTTTAACGACGGCGGCGAGTTCGACAAAATCTACGTGAAAAAATAGGACGGCAAATGTCGTCGACCTCCTCGAAGCCTCATAAAAAAACCGCGCTTCCGGGTTTTGGATTGTCGCTTGGGTTGTCGATGACCTATCTGTCGCTGCTCGTGCTTATTCCGCTTGGAGGATTGCTGTTATACTCGACAAAGGTATCCTTCGAGCGGTTTATAGAGATCGCGACGGATTCAAGAACGTTCGCCGCGTTTGAAATCTCTTTTGGCGCGTCGTTTCTAGCCGCGAGCATAAACGCGGTTTTCGGACTGATTTTGGCGTGGGTTCTGGCGCGCTATAACTTTTTTGGCAAAAAGTTTTTAGATTCCATTATCGATCTGCCCTTCGCGATACCTACGGCGGTCGCGGGCATATCGCTAACGGCAATCTTCGCTAAAAACGGGATTTTAGGGCAGTTTTTCGCGCCCGTCGGCGCCAAAGACGAGGGCGCGGTTTTGTGGCTAAAAGAGCATATTTTCAGCTACGTTATCCCCGACGGCGGCGTTAGTATCTCTTATTCGGAGATCGGCATTACGATCGCGCTTACCTTTATCGGACTGCCGTTTATCGTGCGGACGGTTCAGCCTGTGATCGAAGAGCTAGACAAGGAGGCGGAGGAGGCGGCGATCACGCTGGGCGCGAATTACTGGACGGTGTTTAGGCGGGTGATTTTCCCATCTATCTATCCGGCGCTATTAACGGGGTTCGCGCTGGCGTTCGCAAGAGGGCTTGGCGAGTATGGATCGGTTATCTTTATATCGAGCAACAAGCCATACGAGACCGAGATCGTGCCGCTTTTGGTCTTTATGCAATTGATGGAATACGATTACGAGGAAGCCGCCGCGATCGGCGTTTTGATGTTGGTCTGCACCTTCTTTTTGCTACTGTTAATCAACTTTTTGCAGACGTTCGCTAGGCGGCGGGGAAAGGTGAAAGCCAATGCGTAGAGAGCCGCGCTGGTTAAAATACGCGCTGATAGGCGTGTCGCTTCTGTTTTTGGCGATCTTTATCGCGCTGCCGCTCTTTACGATCTTTCAACAGGCATTTTCAAAGGGGTTCGCGTTTTATAAAGACGCGATTTTAGAAAACGAAACCTTCGAGGCTATTAAGCTAAGCGTCCTGATCGCGGCGATCGTCGTGCCGCTTAACGCCTTTTTCGGCGTAATGGCGGCGTGGGCGATCGCCAAGTTCGAGTTCTTTGGCAAAAACGTGCTGATCACGCTGATCGAGCTGCCGTTTTCCGTTTCGCCCATTATCGCGGGTCTGATCTACGTGCTGCTTTTTGGCGCTCACGGCTGGTTTGGCGAGTGGCTTATGGAGCATGAGATTAGGATCGTTTTCGCGCTTCCTGGTATGATTTTGGCTACGGCGTTTGTTACCTTTCCGTTCGTGGCTAGGGAGCTGATACCGCTTATGCAGGAGCTTGGCAAGGACGACGAGGAGGCGTCGCTGACGCTGGGCGCGGGCGGGATATATACGTTCTGGCGCGTTACGCTTCCCAATATAAAATGGGGATTGCTATACGGCGTGATTTTGACAAACGCGCGCGCTATGGGCGAGTTCGGCGCGGTGGCGGTGGTGAGCGGCTTGCAGCGCGGCGTTACGATCACGACGCCGCTTCAGATCGAGATTTTATACAACGAGTATCAGCTTACCGCCGCCTTCGCGGTCGCGTCGATCTTAACCTTTCTGGCGCTGCTGACGCTGGCGGTTAAGAGCGTAATCGAGCGGTTTATAGCGCTTCAGCGCAAAGAGGTCGTATTTAAGGAAACCAAATGAGCATAGAGATAAGCAACCTTACCAAGCGCTTTGGAAACTTTACCGCTTTGGAGGACGTAAGCGTTACGATCAAAGAGGGGGAGCTAACGGGGCTGTTAGGTCCTAGCGGATCGGGCAAGACGACGCTGCTACGTATTATCGCGGGGCTTGAGAGCGCCGACGAGGGCGAAATCAGGTTTTTTGGCGAGGAGGCGGGGCATAAGAACATAAAAGATCGCAACGTAGGTTTCGTCTTTCAGCACTACGCGCTTTTTAAGCACATGAGCGTGTTTGAAAACGTAGCCTTTGGACTGAAAGCGCGGAGGCGATCGACGCGCCCAAGCAAAGACGAGATTAACGATCGCGTATTCAAACTGCTGAAAATGGTGCAGTTAGAATCGATGGCAAATCGTCTGCCAAGCGAGCTTAGCGGCGGACAGAAACAGCGCGTCGCGTTAGCTAGGGCGCTCGCGGTCGAGCCTAAGATACTGCTACTAGACGAACCTTTTGGCGCGCTGGACGCGAAGGTTAGGCAGGAGCTAAGGCGCTGGCTTAGGTTTTTGCACGACGAAATTCATATCACCAGCGTTTTCGTAACGCACGATCAGGAGGAGGCACTGGAGGTGAGCGACAATATCGTGATCTTCAACAAAGGCAGGGTGGAGCAGATCGGCGCGCCCGAAGACGTTTACGATAGTCCAAAAACCCCTTTTGTCTATAGTTTTCTGGGCAACGTCAATCTCTTTCGCGCCCGCGTCGAGAAGGGCAGATTAAAATTAGACGGCGGCGAGGGCGAAAGCGATCTGAAGTTTTTTATCCGCCCGCACAATATTGAGATTTCGTTAATCAAAGAGAATGAAAAGGCGATCGAATCTAGGATCGTCGCGCATAGATTTTTAGGCGGCAGGGTGCGCGTGGAGCTGGTTACGCTAGAAGGCGCTAAACCGATCGAAGCCGATATAGATAAAACGCGCTGGAATCGCGTCAAAAGCGCTAATCCCGACACGGTATTTATCAGCTTCAGCGAGGCGAAAACCTACTCGCAAAACGAGGAGTGGAACGACTATGTTATCTAAGCTATTAAAACGAATAAACGGCAAGATCGCCTTGTCGTTTAGCTATCAAGCCGAAGATATAGTCGTTTTAGACCTGGCGCTAAAAACGAGAGATAAACGCATAGAGGTTTTCACGCTCGACACCCTTAAGCATTTTGACGAGTGCTTAGCGTATCATAAGAGTGTGGAGTCGTTTTATCAGATCGGCGTTAAACGATACAGACCAAACCCGCGCGCCGCCTCGGAGTTAGCAAAGAGGCTCGGCGAGTTTGGCGTGCGCGAGAGTCTAGAAAACCGCCGCGAGTGCTGTTCTGTCCGCAAGGTAGCCCCGCTTGGCAGGGCGCTGCGCGGCAAAGCGGCGTGGATCACGGGGTTAAGAGCCGCGCAGAGCCAAACGCGAAGCGCGCTTAACGAGATTGAATACGACGAAAAATACGATCTCATAAAAATCAATCCGATCGCGCGCTGGAGCGATCGGGAGGTTTTCGAGTATATAGAGCGCAACAATCTGCCAATCAATCCTCTGTATAATCGCGGTTTCAAAAGTATTGGTTGCGCGCCCTGTACCCGCGCGGTGAAAGACGGCGAGGATATACGAGCGGGGCGCTGGTGGTGGGAAAATCCCGAACATAAAGAGTGCGGCTTACATATAAGGAATACGGCTTGAATAAACTAGACAAACTTGAATCGCAAAGCGTTTTTATTATTCGAGAGGCGTATAAGTCGTTCAAAAACGTGGGTATGTTGTGGTCTATCGGAAAGGACAGCACCGTTTTACTGTGGCTTGCGAAAAAGGCGTTTTTTGGGCATATCCCCTTCGAGCTGATACATATCGACACAAACTATAAAATTCCGGAGATGATCGCTTATAGAGATAAGACGGCTAAAGAGTTAAAATTAAGACTTGTGGTGGGGCAAAACAAAGAGGCGCTTAAAAATAAAAAGACGTTCGCGGACGGAATAGATAGAATATCCTGTTGCAAAGAGTTAAAGAGCGTCGCGTTAAAACGCACGCTAGACGGCTCTTGGAGCAGAAAGATATACGATCCGAAAAAAGACGCTTGGGAAGAACATAAGAGCGCGGAGACGTATAACGCCGTAATCGTCGGCGTTAGAAGCGACGAGGAGGGAAGCCGATCGAAAGAGCGCGTTTTCTCCGCTAGAGACGAAAAAAGCGAATGGGACGCGAGCTTGCAACCGCCTGAATTGTGGAATCTATACAAAACCGAATTTGCCCCGAAAACGCACGTGAGAGTTCATCCGCTTTTAGAATGGACGGAGTTAAATATATGGGAGTATATCGATAGGGAGAAAATCCCAGTGATACCTATATATTTTGATCAAGGCGAAGGCAAAAGATACCGATCGCTTGGTTGCTATCCATGCACAAGCCCCGTCGAGTCCGCCGCTAAAAATCCCGCCGAAATTATTAAAGAGCTTGTAAGCGGAAAGTTTAAGAACATAGCGGAGCGATCGGGGCGCGCGCAGGACAAAGAGGGGGGAGGCACTCTTGAGGCGCTACGTAAAGAGGGGTATATGTGATGAGCGCAAAACATCATTTAGAAAGAATGAATATCGTTATAACGGGACACGTCGATCACGGAAAAAGCACGCTTGTCGGACGAATGCTGGCGGACGCCTCTTCTTTGCCCAAAGGGAAGCTGGACGCGCTTAAAAAGCGGTGCGAAAAAAACGGCAAGGTTTTTGAATACTCTATGCTATTAGACGCGCTAGAAGACGAGCAAAAGCAGGGCATAACGATAGACAGCGCGAGAATCTTCTTTAAGAGTAAAATCAGAGAGTATATTATTATAGACGCGCCAGGGCATATAGAGTTTTTGAGGAATATGCTAAGCGGAGCGTCCAGAGCCGTAGCGGCTGTGTTGGTGATAGACGCGCTAGAGGGCGTCGCCGAAAACTCCAAACGGCACGGGCTTCTTTTATCGTTGCTTGGCATATCCCAAGTGTTAGTCGCCGTTAATAAACTCGATCTATTCAATTACGACGAGAAAGTTTTTAGAAAGATAAAAAACGAATACGAAAAATACCTAGAAAGCCTGAACGTCAAACCGATCGCGTTTATCCCAATAAGCGCGAGAGAGGGCAAAAATATCGTAAAAAACGCGAAGGAAACGCCTTGGTATAACGGAAAAAACGTTCTTCAAACGCTAGACGGCTTAAGCAATCTTCCGTCGAACGAAAAGCTATTTTTCGCTATGCCTTTGCAAGACGTCTATCGCTTCAGCGACGATAACGACGATAGGAGAATCTACGCGGGAACGATAGTAAGCGGCGAAATAAAAAGAGGGAGTTTAGTTAGGTTTCTGCCCTCGAACGCGGAGGCGCATATCGATAACATAGAGGTTTGGAACGCCCCTCGCAAAGAGTCCGCCAAAGCGATCGAGGCGTGCGGTTTTACCTTGAAAGAAGATATATACGTGAAAAACGGCGAGGTTATGGTAAAAGCCGACGAGCGCGCGCCGATTATCGTAACCTCTAAAATAAGAGCGAATATTATCTGGCTTGGTCGGCGTCCGTTTGTCGCCGACGAGAACTATTTGCTTAAATTAGGCGGCGCGAAGGTAGGCGTAAAACTCGTAAAAATAGAGAAAGCGTTAGGCGAACCGAACGAGGGGACAAACTATAAAGAGCTTAAGCGAAACGAGTGCGGAAGCGTTATCCTCTCGCTATCGCGCCCTATCGCGTTATCGACCTTTTACGATAACGCCGCTCTAGGGCGGTTTGTGATAGTTGACGGATACGACGCGGCGGCGGCGGGTATCGTCTTAGAAAGCGTTAAAGACGAAGAGGCGGATAGATTGGCGCGGGATAGTTTCGAGGAGGAGCTTTTTGCTCTTTTAAAAAAACATTTTCCGCACCGGTTTAACGATCCCGTTTTATATCAAATATAAGGAGAGGCGATGAACATAAGAATTAACGACGAAGAGAAAAGTTTTAAGCAAGAGGCTTTATCGATCGCCGAGTTGCTAAAGATAGAGAACGTATCGCAACCAGATATGGTTTCGGTTCAACTAAACGACGAGTTTTTGCGTCAAAACGAATACGAAACGACGAAGCTAAAAGAGGGCGACGCGGTTAATTTTCTATATTTTATGGGCGGCGGGCGATGAGAGATTGGAGCGACGAGGAGTTGGAGCGTTACTCTAGGCATATTATCCTAGAGGAGGTCGGCATAGAGGGGCAGGAGAAAATCCTAAACGCCAAAGTATTGGTAATCGGCGCGGGCGGGCTTGGCTCGCCGATCGCCTTGTATCTCGCGGCGGCGGGCGTAGGGACGATTGGGATTATCGACGGCGACGCGGCGGATCTAAGCAACCTCCAGCGCCAGATTATCCATACGACAAAGGATATTGGAAAGCCAAAAGCCGCGAGCGCCAAAGAAAAAATGCTCGCTATCAACCCGCATATCGCGATCGAAACCCGTCAGACGATGATAACGGCGGAGAATATCGAAAAAATTATCGCGCCTTACGATTTCGTGATCGACGGCACGGACAATTTCGCGGCGAAGTTTTTAATCAACGACGCTTGCGTTTTGCATAAAAAGCCCTATTCGCACGGCGGTATCCTGCGTTTTACCGGACAGACGATGACGATCAAACCTTACGAGAGCGCCTGCTACGCCTGCGCGTTTGATTCGCCTCCGCCCGCAGGCGTCGTACCAACCTGCTCTAGCGCGGGGATTTTGGGCGCGGTGGCGGGTATTCTTGGAACGATCCAAGCCGCCGAAGCGCTTAAATTTATCGTCGGCGTCGGCGAGCCGCTCTACAACTCGCTGCTTAGCTTCGACGCTAAAAATATGAATTTTCGCAAGATCGCGCTCAAGAAAAACCCCAAATGCCGCGTGTGCGGCGAGGGCGCGCGTATCGTTTTGCGCGACTACGAACAGCCCGTCTGCGAGCTAAAGCCATGATCGCCATTTCGCGAAAAATATACGACGCGATTATCCTCCACGCCCAAAAGGACGCGCCGATCGAGGCGTGCGGCTATCTAGGCGGCAAAGACGGCGCGGTCTCTTTGCATTATCCGATGACAAACGTCGATAACAGCGAGGAGCATTTTTCGTTCGATCCAAAGGAGCAGTTTGCGGCGTTTAAGGAGACGAGCGCGCAAAAACTGCGACTGATCGCCTGCTACCACTCGCACCCAGCCACGCCCGCTAGACCAAGTAAAGAGGATATACGGCTCGCTTATGATCCCAACATTAGTTACATTATCGTTTCGCTTGCCAACGGCGCGATCGACCTGAAAAGTTTCAGGATCAAAAACGGCGAAGCGACCAACGAGGAGGTTATCGTTATATGAGCGGCTATCAAATCCCCCAAAACGTCCATGGCGATTTTGAATCGTTTAAGCGCTCCTACGAGGAGTATAAAAGCGGCGCGATCGACGATCTGAAGTTCAAAACCATTAGAGTGCCGTTTGGCATATACGAGCAGCGCGAAGCCAATACCTATATGATCCGCGTGAAATTAGTCGGCGGTCTGATCTCTTCTAAGCAGCTCGCGGCGTTAGCCGATCTCGCAAAACGCTACGCCGGCGGCAAACTGCATATAACCACGCGCGGCGGCGCGCAACTACACTACGTCAAGTTTGACGACTTTTTGGCGGTAATCGAGGGACTTCACGCCGCGCAACTAACGGGGCGCGGCGGCGGCGGCAACACGGTGCGGAACATTACGGCGGATATACTCGCGGGCGTAGCCAAAGACGAGGTTTTTGACGTAACGCCGCGCGCGATCGCGCTGACTGAAAAGATGCTGGCGCAAAAAGACTCCTACGCGCTTCCGCGCAAATTCAAAATCGCCTTTAGCGGCTCTAGCGCCGATCGCGGCTACGCGACAATCGCCGACGTAGGCTTTATCGCGAAAACCAAAGAGGGCAAAAGAGGGTTCAAAGTCTTTATCGGCGGCGGCATGGGGGCAAAGAGCCGCGTCGCTAAGCCCTATCTGGATTTTTTGCCCGAAGACGAGATTTTTCTGCTCTCTCAGGCGATCAAGGAGACGTTCGACGAGCGCGGCAACCGCAAAAACAAGCATAACGCGAGATTGCGGTTTTTGCTGGAGGAGATCGGTCTGGAGGCGTTTAGGGAGCTAGTCGATACAAAGATCGAGGCGATTAGATCGCGCGGCGGCTACGAAGTCGAGTTCAGGGAGTTTGACGAGCCGAAGCCGATCGTCGCGCAAAGCGACTTGGCGCTAGACGACGAAACTAAATTATGGCGCGATCGATTTGTCTATTCGCAAAAGCAGAGCGGTTACTACGGCGCGAAAGTTCCGCTTCTGCTTGGCGATTTGGACGCGAACGGGGCGCTCGCCCTAGCGGACGCGTTGCCAAAAGATCGCCAAACGATTCGCTTTGGAAGCGATCAAAACCTCTATCTAAGAAACCTGACGCTAGAGGAGTTGATCGCGCTCTATCCCGTTATCAAAACGCTTTCGCCGCAAACGCAAAAGAGCGAGATTTTAGGCGACGCCGTTTTTTGCACGGGCGCATCGACCTGCCAGCTTGGGATCACCATTCCGCGCGGCGCGCTTGCGGCGATCGAGCGCGCGCTTCTTAAAAGCGGCTTAAACCTCGACGCTCTTGGCGGCTTTAGAATCCACATGTCGGGCTGCCCTAATAGTTGCGGCAGGCACGCGCTGGCTGATCTAGGCTTTTTCGGCAAGGTTTTGCGAAAAGACGGCGTCGCCTATCCCGCGTATAATATCGTCGCGGGCGCGAGGATCGCCGAGACAAACTACCGCTTCGCCGAAGCGATCGGCGATATTAGCGCCTATCGCTTGCCCTCGTTTGTGGCGGACGCCTTGAAATTATGGCTGGAGGAAAAGAGCCGATACGCCTCCTACGCCGATTGGATAGACGGCGGCGGCAAGGCAAAGCTCTCGGCGATCGCCGAGAGTTACGCCGATATTCCTTCGTTTGACGAGGACAAAAATCCCTACTACGACTTTGGCGCCTCCGCGCGGTTTTCGTTGGCTGGGCGCGGCGCTGGCGAGTGCAGCGCGGGCATGTACGATCTGATCGAAGCGGATAAAAAGGCGCTCAAAGAGGCGCTAAACGCAAACGACTGGACGCGGATTCGCTTTTTGGCGGCGCGAATGCTACTGATCACGCGCGGCGAGGAGGCGAGGAGCGAGGCGGAGGTATTGTCGGCGTTTAAGAGGCTGTTTATAGATACGAAGCTAATCGACGAATCTTTCGCCAAAACGCTAGAGGGCGAGGCAAACGAAAGCGCGATCAAACTTGGCGAGGCGGTGATCGCGCTCTATGACACGATGGACAACACATTGAAGTTCGAGGCGGAAAAAACGGGCGCGATCGCCGCGCAAAAAGCCGCGCGGTTTAAGGATTATCGCGGCGTGGAGTGTCCGATGAATTTCGTGCGCGTAAAGATGGACTTAGCGCAAATGGCGAGCGGCGATATTCTGGAGATTTTGCTCGACGACGGCGCGCCGATAGAGAACGTGCCGCGATCCGTGCGTAGCGAAGGGCATGCGATCGAGGCGCAGACGAGCGAAGGGACGGCTTGGCGCGTTCGGATTAGGAAGAAGTGAAAGTCCTGCCGATCGCGCTTACGCCAAAGAAAATTCTGCTAATCGGCGCGGGCAAAGCCGCCGCGCTAAAGGCGCGAAGTATTCTGGAAAGCGACTGCGTTTTAAGCGTGATCGCAAGCAAGATCGCCGACGATTTTTTCTCTGATAGGCGCGTTACGATCAAATCCTTCGAGCTTGCCGACGCGCGCGGTTTTGAGATAGTAATCAACGCGACGGGCGATTTGGCGCTTTCCAAAACGCTGTGGGAGAACCGCCGCGAATACGGCTATCTGTTAAATTGCGTCGACGAGCCGCGATTTTGCGACTTTTACTTTACCGCCAATACGCGCCAAGGCGATCTATGCGTATCCGTAAGCTCTAACGGCGTTTCGCCCCCTCGCGCCCAAGCCGCGCGCGATCTGATCGCCGCCGCGCTTGCCCCAAGCGAGCAAAACGGGCGCGAAGCGTTTTTGATCGGGTGCGGAACGGGCGGGATCGACAACTTAACTATCGGCGCGTTTAAGGCGATTACAAGGTTAGACGTGGCGCTGATCGACAATCTTATTAGCGACGAGATTAAGGCGCTACTGCCCAAAAAATGCCTTGCGATCGACGCGGGCAAACGCAAAAACAATCACGCGCTCGCGCAAGAGGAGATCAACGATCTGATCGTAAAACACGCCAAAGAGGGCAAGATTGTAGGCAGGTTAAAAAGCGGCGATCCGTCAATCTTCGGTCGGCTTTACGAGGAGGCGGCGTTTATCGCCTCAAGCGGTTTTATCCCGCGCGTGATCGGCGGGGTGAGTTCCGCGTTCGAGGCGTGCCGCGCGGCGGGCGTGGCGCCTACGCTTCGCGGCGTCGCGAGCGGGGCGCTGATCGTTTCGGCGCATCTCAAAGGCGCGCGCTTTAACGACGATTGGATCGAGCTTATCGGCAAAATCCCGCATACCATTATCGTTTTGATGGCGCATAGTTTCAGCTCCAAAATAGTCGAATCCGCCAGACGGCGCGGAATCGATTTGCAAACGCCGTGCGCGTTCGCTTCCAAGATCGATTCCGTCGACGAAGCCGTCGTTTTCGGCGTTTTGGGCGATCTAGAGGATATGGCGGCGCGGATCGCTAAACCCGCGACGTTAATCGTGGGAATGTGCGCGGCGTTTTCTTATAAATCGTTATAATTACGTCAAAAACGGCAAGCGCAAATATGAGCAACCGCTACAGGCTACTGATAGAAACCGAAGATAAAAAAGGGCTGATCCACCAGATTACGGGCGCGATCTTACAACATAATCTTAATATAGAGCAAAACAACGAGTTTGTGGAAAAGAGTTTTAACCGCTTTTTTATGCGCACCGATCTTAGCGGCGAGCCGGACGAATCGCTGTTTTGCGATCTGGCGCGCTTGCTTAGCTCCGATCAGGCTATACGACTAATTCCAAAACAAAAAAAGCGCGTAATTGTTATGGTTACGAAAGAACACCACTGTTTAGGCGATCTGTTGATTCGCAATAAATACGGCGAGTTAGATATAGATATATTGGCTGTGGTAAGCAACTACGATTATCTAAGAGCGCTTACGGAGAGTTTCGGTATTCCTTATCACTTTGTAGATAGCGCGGGTCTCGATCGCGCCGCGCATGAAAACGGGGCGCTTGAGATAATCGACTCGTATAACTGCGAATATATTGTGCTGGCAAAATATATGCGTATTTTAACGTCCAATTTTGTAGAACGCTATAAAAATAGAATTATCAACATTCACCACTCGTTTTTGCCCGCTTTTATCGGCGCTAATCCGTATCGGCAGGCATACGATCGCGGCGTGAAAATTATCGGCGCGACGGCGCACTTTGTAAATAACAATCTCGACGAAGGTCCTATTATCGCCCAGAGCGTTCTTAGCATAAATCACACGCACAGCGCGGAGGATATGGCGCGCGCGGGCAAAGACGTGGAGAAGCAGACCTTAGCTCGCGCTTTAAGACTTGTTTGCGACGATCGCGTTTTCATCTACAAAAACAAAACGATTATTTTTGAATAAAAGCGCGTCGCCGCGCTATAATTTTCGCTTGCGCAAAGGGGGATTGTTTGGCGGTCAGAAACGAAGATTTACCGCTTTTTGAATTTGGACAAAGGGTGAGATTAAAAGGCGACGTTCGCGCGGACGGAACATATTCGTTCGCGAAAACGGGCGAGGTTATCGCGCTTAAAGGCGAGGAGGGCTACGTGCGTAATATCGGCTCGTTTTTGCAGACAATTCGCGTTTATGACGTTGATTTTATCGCTTCGGGGCGGTTGATCGGCTGCCGCGAGGAGGAGCTAGAGAACGCCGACGATAAGGATAAAATTGAAAGCGAAGCAAACGAAGATATGGCAATTCTAAAAGCGCACCGCCAGAAGCTGAAACGGTAAGCAAAACCAGAATGACCGCGATTGCGGAGTTATTTGCTAGTATGATATAAACTAAAGTTTATGGAGCTAAACCGATGGAACTCGTGGAAAAACTGACCAATCAACTACGCGATACGCTTGATAGCGCGATCAGCCTCGCTCTGTTCGCCAAGAATCCCGAAGTCGCGCCTTTGCATCTGCTGTGGGCGCAACTGACGACAAGCTCTTCGACTATCAATCAGGCGCTAAACAAAATGGGCGTAGATCGCGCGCCAATCGAGCTTGAGATCAAATCCGAAGCGTCGCGTCTGCTCGTCGCGTCGTCCATTAGCAAAGAGCATATCAAGATTTCGCGCGAGTTAGCCGACGCGCTGCAAAAAGCGGAGGCAAAAGCGCAGGCGCTAGGCGATAGCTTTATCGCCGTCGATGCGTTTTTTACCGCTAATATTGATCGCTTCGCGCCGATTCTTTCAAAGTATCTCGATATTTCGGAGTTTATCAAGACGATCGAGGCTATGCGCGGCGGCAAAAAGATCGACGCGAAAAACGCCGAAGAGACGTTAGAGGCGCTGGAGAAATACGGCGTTGATCTTACCGCCAAAGCGCGAGAAAACAAGCTTGATCCGCTGATCGGACGCGACGAGGAGCTTTCGCGCATAATGCAAATCCTCCTTCGCAGAACGAAAAACAACCCCATTTTGCTAGGCGATCCGGGCGTTGGCAAAACGGCGATCGTGGAGGGCTTAGCCGATCGGATCGTAAAAGGCGACGCGCCGACAAGCCTGCTGAATAAGCGCGTGATCGCGCTGGATATGGGCGCTCTGATCGCGGGCGCGAAATATCGCGGCGAGTTTGAAGAGCGCCTTAAAGCGGCGATCGACGAGGTAAAAAAGAACGAAAACATTATTTTGTTCATCGACGAGATTCACGCCATTATCGGCGCGGGCGCAAGCGAGGGAAGCATGGACGCGGCAAATCTGCTAAAGCCCGCTTTGGCGCGCGGCGAATTGCGTTGCATAGGCGCGACCACGCTAAAAGAGTATCGCAAATACTTTGAAAAAGACGCGGCGATGCAAAGGCGCTTTCAGCCTGTTATGACTGGCGAGCCAAGCGCGGCGGAAGCGCTCGCAATTTTGCGCGGATTAAAAGAGCGGCTAGAGGCGCACCATAACGTAACGATCGAGGACTCCGCGCTTGTGGCGGCGGCGCGGCTAAGCGATCGCTATATCGCCGATCGGTTTTTGCCCGATAAGGCGATCGATCTAATCGACGAGGCGGCAAGCGAGCTAAAACTGCAGATCGAATCGTCGCCCGCCGAGCTAGATCGCGCCAAACGCGATCAGGCTAGATTAAAGGTAGAAGCCGAAGCGCTCAAAATGGAACATAACGATAAAAACGGGGCGCGGCTTGAAGAGATCGCAAAGGAGTTGTCGAACGCCGACGAGAAAGTCCGAACTCTCAAGACGCAGTTTGAAAACGAGAAAGAGGCGTTTGGCGCGATCGCGCGGCTAAAAACAAAAGAGGAAGGGCTAAAAAGAGAGGCGGAGTTAGCCAAGCGAGAGAGCGATTTTAGCAAAGCCGCCGAATTAGAATACGGCAAAATTCCCGCGCTTAAAAAAGAGCTAGAGCGGCTAAACGAAAATTGGCGGCGTATGCAAGAGCGCGGCACGTTGCTAAAAAACAGCGTAAATGGCGAGGCGATCGCCGCGATAGTGGCTAAATGGACGAACATTCCCGTCCATAAAATGCTACAAAGCGAGCGCGAAAAGTATCTGCTAGTCGGCGAGGAGCTTTCAAAAAGCGTGAAGGGGCAGCCTAAAGCGATCGAGGCGATCAGCGCGGCGATTAAACGAAACAAGGCGGGGCTTAGCGACGAGAAACGACCGATCGGAAGTTTCTTGTTTCTGGGTCCAACGGGAGTGGGCAAAACCGAAACGGCTAAAACGTTAGCGCGGTTTTTGTTTGACAACGAGCGAGCGCTCGCGCGCTTTGATATGAGCGAATATATGGAGAAACACAACGTCAGCCGCTTGGTGGGCGCGCCGCCCGGATATGTGGGCTACGAGGAGGGCGGACAGCTAACCGAAGCGGCGCGAAGAAAGCCCTATAGCGTCATGCTCTTTGACGAGATCGAAAAGGCGCACCCCGACGTATTTAATATGCTTTTGCAGGTTTTAGACGAGGGTCGATTAACCGATAGCAAAGGCGTAACCGTAGATTTCAAAAACACGATCTTAATTCTAACCTCGAATTTGGCGAGCCGCGAGATTATGGAAACCAAAGATGAAAAAGCCAAGCAAGAGGCGATCAACTTAGCGTTACGCGCGCATTTTCGCCCCGAATTCTTAAATCGCTTAGACGAGATTGTCGTTTTTAATCCGCTTGGATTTGAAGCGGTGTTGGGGATTTTGGATAATCTGATCGAAGATTTGCAAAAGCGCCTAAGCGAGCGGCAGATCGCGCTTACATTTAGCGACGAGGCTAAAAAACTGATCGCTCAGAGCGGTTTTGATCCCGATTTTGGGGCGCGTCCATTGCGACGCGCGCTTAATCGATTGGTAGAGGATCGCCTAAGCGATCTGATCTTGCGCGGCGAGGCTAAGGAGGGTTCAAACATTAACTTCGAGACGCAAAACGGCGAAATCGTCGCGACAATCGCATAAGCCGTCTTACGGCGCCGCTCGCTAACCAATCGATAAAACTAGCCCCCGTTTTTTCCGTCATACCCGCGCGGAGCAAGCGCGGGCGCTTCGTAATCGAAGGCGGGCATCCAGAAATGTCGAAGGCGCAAAAAAGTCCGCGTCATACCCGCGCAGAGCAAGCGCAAGAGCTTCGTAATCGAAGGCGGGTATCCATCTTTTAATGATTGCTTATAGGTTCCCGTCTTCCTACGCGCCTGCGTTCGCAAGCGACGTGCGCGATTATCGCCTATAAGATCGCAGCTCACAGCGCGGATATTGCGAGGGGACGAAAGGGAGCGAGAGATCGCGACGATCAGATGAGCGACGCGCGTTTCAACTTTGATTGGAACAGGCAGTTCGAGCTTGCGCTCGATAGCGATCGCGCAAGAGAGTATCACGACGAAAC
>JAIRNH010000067.1 GCA_031258155.1 Helicobacteraceae bacterium
ATCGTCGTAATCGACCGCGGATTTGAACGGCTCACGCGCTGTCGCGCTGTGATACGCCCACCCCCCCCCCCCCCCGTTTGTTTAACCGCGTTAATCGACAGATTTTTCAGTTCGCTCCAGCGGCTTTTGAACAATGATTGGATTAGATCGAGACTTTTCGCGTAAGCGCTCGCGAGCGTCTCTTTTTTGTAATCGAACGCGATTTTTTCTTGCAATAGTATGTCGCCGGTATCTATGCCGCGATCGACTTCATGAATAGTAACGCCGCTTGGCGTTTGCTCTATAAAACTCCACAAATTAGGGCTGGCTCCGCGATTAAACGGCAGATAACCGATATGCAAGTTTATTACGCGGCGCGGCAGCGCTCGTATTACCTCGTCGATAATGATCGATCGGTAGTTGAAACTGACGATAAACTCGATCCCTCTTTTGTCGATAAAACCTTTATCGATCCGATCGCCGCTGATAATCGCATTTTCGCCCTGATCGCGTAGCCAATCGGCTAACGCGAGCGCGTTTTGATTATTGGTCAGAAACAAGATCGTATTCAAGGCGCGTAACTTTTCGCTTTCTAACGGCTTTTTTCGTCGATCAAAACGCCGCCGTGATCGTATAGCTCGATTCGCAAGGGCATCTTGCCAAGCGCGTGCGTAGAGCAAGACAGACACGGATCGAAGGCGCGAATCACCGCCTCGACGCGGTTTAGCGCGCCCTCCGTTATATGGTTTCCATCGACGAAACGTTTTGCCGCCTGCTCTACGCCGTGATTCATAGCCAAGTTGTTATGACCGGAGGCGATAATCATATTTACCCATTCGATCAAGCCGTTTTTGTCGATCTTGTAGTGGTGCAAAAGCGTTCCGCGCGGCGCTTCGCTCATGCCTACGCCCTCGTAACGGCTTGGTTCGGCGCGAGCGCGGATATGCGGGCTAAGAATATCCTCGTCGTTTAATAGCTCGTCGATCTTTTCAAAGGCGTATATAATCTCTATCAATCTGGCGTAGTGATAATAAAAGCTGCTTAGAACCGGTCCGCGCTCGATCTGCTTAAACTCCGCGAACTCCTCTTCGGCGATCGGCGTTCCAAGTTTGTCGGCGATATTTAGCCGCGCAAGCGGTCCCACGCGATACGCGCCTTTTGGATAGCCTAACGGCTTGTAGTAGGGCGATTTTAAGTAGCTATCTTCCTCTACGGATTCGCCTATATATTGTTGGTAATCGGAAGGTTCGAGTTTGTCGGCGACGATTTTGCCCGTATGGTCGATAACGCGTACCTTGCCGTCGTAATGCTCGATCTCGCCGTTTTCGCCGACCAAGCCCAAAAAGAGGGTAGGGTAGTTTGCAAATACCCGCGCCTCCTCCCGATATTGGCTTAGCGATTTCTTGAACCAGCCCAACGTTTTTACCGCGGCTTTTAGATGGATCGGAAGCTCCGCTAAAATATCGGCTCTTACCTGCGGATCGAGAGGTTTGCGCATACCGCCCGGCACGATGGCGATCGGGTGAATACGCTTGCCGCCGCCGATCCGCTCGATAATCCTCTGCCCAAAGCTACGAATGCCAATTCCAGCCTTCACAATCTCAGAATGGCTCTCTAGCGCGCCGAATACGTTTCGTTTGGACGGATCGCTATCAAAACCCAAAAGCAGATCGGGCGCGCTCAAATAAAAAAAGTTCAAAGCGTGCGACTGCGCGATCTGCGCGAGATTGACAATTCGCCTTAGATTCGCGCCCGTTCTGGGTATCGACACGGCTAATAGATTGTCGGCGGCTTTGGAGGAGCTGATCAGGTGGCTAACGGGGCAGATACCGCACGTGCGCGCCGTTAAACCGGGCATTTCGGTGTACGGGCGACCTTGACAGAACTTCTCAAATCCGCGAAACTGCAACACGTGAAGGCTCGCTTTTTCAACCAATCCCTCGTCGTTTAACTTAATTGTAATTTTGGCGTGTCCTTCCACGCGGGTTACCGGATTAATAGTGATCGTTTTCATAGTTTACTTTCCAAACCGCGTGTGATTAAATATATCATATTCTTTGCCTTCGATCAGGCTAGATAATATGTTGTAGATCGCGTCGGCGGGAGGCGGACAACCGGGCAGGAAGCAGTCGATAAACACCCGTTCGTGTTGCGCGCTGACGCGCTCTAACTGTTTTGGCGTTTCGCGAGAGGGGCGAACGCCTTTGTTGTTGTCGCTTAGCTCGTCGTAAGCGCATTTGAGGGAGGCTTCCACGCCGACAAGGTTTCGCATAGCCGACACGTTGCCCGTTACGCCGCAATCGCCCAGCGCCAGCACCATTTTGCTGTTCTTGCGGATTTTAAGCAACTTTTCCAAATCCTCTTCGCTGCTGACCGCGCCCTCCACAATCGCCAAATCGACGTTTTCGGGGAACTCCTTCGTATCGACGTAGGGCGAGCAGACCACCTCTACTTTGCTCGCTATCTCTATCAATCTTTCGTCCATATCCAAAAAGGACATATGGCAACCTGAACAGCCGTCTAACCAGACCGTCGCGAGACGAATCTTCGCCATTATCGCCCCCTTTTCATCGTCGTCAAATAGGGCAGAAACCCGCGCCGCTTATGCTGCTCGGCGACAGAAAGTCCTTTTTCGTTAAGCGCGCCCGTCGGGCATACCTGCACGCACTTGCCGCACTCCGTGCAATTCTCGCTCTCGCCCCATGGACGACCCATTTCGGCGATAATGCGCGCCTCAAGACCGCGCGCGAACACGTCGAGAATATGCGCGCCTTCGATCTCGTCGCACACGCGGACGCACCTTAGACACAAAATACAGCGATTTGGATCGTTGATAAACCTTCTGTGCGAGGCGTCCACCTGCAACTTTGGATAGAGATATGGAACCTCGACGTGCGTTAAGCCCACCTTCGCGCCCATCTTCTGCAACTCGCAGTGCGCGTTGCTAACGCATACGGAGCAGATATGATTTCGCTCGGCAAACAGAAAGCTCAATATCGTTTTGCGATGTTTTCTTAGCCTTTCCGTGTCGGTCGATACGACCATTCCGTCTTTGATGCGCGTGGTACAGGCGGGCTTTAACTCTCTTTGCCCCGCAATCTCGACAAGACAGAGGCGGCACGCGCCAATATCCGATAACCCCTCGATCGCGCAGAGCGTAGGAATATCGATATTGTTCTCTCTAGCCACTTGCAAGATCGTTTGATCGCTTCGCGCGCTGAACGCCTGATCGTTGATCGTAAGCGTTTTGGTGCGGGCGCGTTGAACGTTTGCGTCTATCATTCGATCTCCTTTTTAACGCCCGCGATATACTCTTCTTTGAAGTATTTAAGCGTCGATAGCGCCGGATTTGGCGCGGTTTGCCCAAGTCCGCAAAGGCTGGTTTCTTTGATCATTTGGCATAGATTTTCAAGCAAAACAAGATCGTTTTGGCTCGCCTCTTTTTTCGCGAACTTATCGAGCAGGTTGTGCAGTTGCGCCGTTCCGACGCGACAGGGAACGCATTTGCCGCACGATTCCGTCATGCAGAACTCTAAAAAGAACTTCGCCACGTCGACCATCGAACTTGTTTCGTCCATCACGATTACGCCGCCGCTACCCATAATAGAGCCGATCTCTTTTAGCGATTCGTAGTCGATCGGCTGATCAAGTAGCGAGGCGGGAATACAGCCGCCGCTAGGTCCGCCCGTTTGAACGGCTTTAAACTCCTTACCGCCCTCGATACCGCCGCCGACGTCGAAAACAAGCTCCCTTAACGTCATTCCCATAGGCACCTCCACAAGCCCCGTATGCTTGACTTGCCCCGTAAGCGCGAATACTTTGGAGCCCTTTGATTTCTCCGTGCCGAACCCCGCAAACCATTCGCCGCCGTTTCTTAAAATCGGCGGTATATTGGCGTAGGTTTCTACGTTGTTTAATACAGTCGGTTGCCCGTTGAAGCCGCGATCGCTCAAATGCGGCGGTTTTTGGCGCGGATTGCCGCGATTGCCCTCGATCGACGCGATCAAGGCGGTAGCCTCGCCGCATACAAACGCGCCGCCGCCAAGTCTAACCTCGACGCTGAAACTAAAGGGCGTGCCGGCGATCTTCTGTCCTAATAAGCCGTTTCTTTCCGCGTCTTTGATCGCCCTTTTTAAACGTTCGACGGCGACGGGATATTCGGCGCGAACATAGATAAATCCTTGATCCGCTCCGACGGCATAACCGCAGATCGCCATTCCTTCCAACACGCGGTGCGGATCGGACTCCATTACGGCGCGATCCATAAACGCGCCCGGATCGCCCTCGTCGCCGTTACAGATCACATATTTTTTGTCGCTGATCGCTTTGGCTACGCTCTCCCATTTTAATCCTGTTGGATAACCGCCGCCGCCGCGTCCGCGAAGCGCGCTGATTTTTACTTGCTCGATCGTTTCTTCGGGGCTTAGGTGGGTAAGCGCGTAAAATAGCGCGTGATAGCCGTTGCTTAGAATGTAGTCGTCGAGGCTGTCGGGGTTGATAATGCCGGCGTTTTCCAGCACGATCTTCTTTTGTTTGGTAAAAAATGGAATATCAGTTTCGCAACGCAGATCTTTGATCGTATCGGGGTTTGTTTCGCCCACAATCGCGTCGATTAATCTCTCCGCGTCCGAGTTTTTTACCTTCTCATACACGATCTCCTCATGCTCGTTAGCGACGCTGTTTACTATCACAAGCGGTCCTTGCGCGCATAGACCATGACAGCCCACGGGCTTTATCCGATAATTTTGCGCGTTTGGCTTATCGGCTAAGCGCTTTTCCAAACTCTTTTTTGTTTCGTCGTTTCCGATCGCAAGGCAGTTTGTGCCAAGACATACGTTGATCTCCTCTTTGATTTCGGCGCGTTTTTCTTGCAATGCTTTGGTCAGCTCTTCAAGCTCTTCAAGCGTTTGCGGCATTTAGTATCCTTTCAGTTTAGGCGATTGCGTCCTCTTGGTTAAGAGGTTTCGTTGACTGGCGTTGCGGCGTATATGGTAGCCAAATTTTGGCAAGAAAGCTACCGCGAGAGCATGATTAAGATCGGAAAACCTAACGATCGCGGCTCAAATCGATCGCTTCTGTCGCGCCTTTAAGCGTTTAACTTGCTTGACGGCGGCGCGCTTTTTCAAAATCGCGATAATTTTAGTTTTATTAAAGCGCGCAAATTATTGATATAGTTTAAAAACCCGATCTATCGCGTTAGGCAAAAACGCTAAAATTAACGAAAACGCTAAATTCCTGATAGAACCTAAAAATATTGTTTTTGAGTTCAGAAATTATTGATACAGTTTGAAAACGCGATTTATTGCGTTTAGGTTGACGCGCAAAAATTTCTGATGAAATCTAGCTAATATTCGCCATTCCAGCCCCTCTCCCGTCATTCCCGCAAGCGCCCGCGCGGGTAGGAGCGTAAGGCGCGCGCGAGAGAGTGTGGGAACGCGGAAATCCATCTCTTTCGCGCCTTCGGCGTATATGGATACCCGTTTTCACGGGTACGACGGGAAGCTGGCGATATAACGCGCATTGTCATTCCCGCATAGACGGGAATCCATCTTTTTCAAACAATCGTAATGTAAGCGCGTTGCATAGGTTTTAACCTTTTTATGGATTCCCGCTTTCGCGGGAAGGCGAGGGTTGCGAAAATAACAAATTGTAACTATTTCGGAAGGTCAAATCGGCTGTATAAGCGAGTCTCAATCCCCTAAAGATTGGATCTTTATGTAACGCTAGCGTTTTTTCGTTTTTAGAGACGAACGACTATCAACTGATCCTTGCACGAAGATCGAAGGTAAAAACCTCCAATAAATAGTTAAGGATAAATTAAAGATATGGCGTTTTCTATTCGATAGAAGGCGTTTAATGTGCTGAAACGCGATCGGCGCGGTTGCGAAAGCGGAAAAACTAGGTTTGCGACCGCGCTAAACGCCAATAATTGGCGTTGGATGTTATCGCGGCGCTTTTTTCGCGTTATGTTCCGTTTATAGAGGTTAGCGCTTTGGCGCAAGAAGGAAAAGGATCGCAAACGCGAAATGATAAAAAAACCGCGATCAAAGGAACAACGAGAGATAAGCGGTAGTTTTGCGCTAAGGTTTTCTAGCAAAAGCTCCTTTTAGCGTATTAAAGTCTAGCTTTCGTTTGCTTTGCGCCTTAAGGTTTGGCAAAGCTAACGCAACGCGGCGATCGCGTTAGGGTGGGCGGGAGATTTTAGCCGCGCAGAGCGACGCGATCTTTTTGGCTAACGTCGCGGCAAAAGGCTTTCATCCCTTTACCCTTTATTAAACCCGCGATTTAAGAGGTTAAAACGAGGCGTAGCCGACGTTTGCGATCGCCAAAGCCGCGACTCCCTCGCCGCGTCCGATAAAGCCTAATTTTTCCGTCGTGGTGGCTTTGATATTAACGCGCTCGTATCGCAAATCTAACAGCTTCGCAATGCGCTTTTTCATCGCGATCTTATAGTTTTCAAGACGCGGTTTTTGCGCGGCGATCGTAATATCCGCGCTTCTTACGGCAAAACCAAAACGGCGGATTTTGGCTAGAACCAATCCCAAAAGTTCGGCGCTGTCGGCGTTTTTGTATGCCGCGTCGTCGTCGGGAAACCAGCCGCCTATATCGCCAAGCCCGCACGCGCCCAAAATCGCGTCGATCAACGCGTGCAACGCCGCGTCGCCGTCGCTGTGCGCCTTTAATCCAAACGGCGAATCGATCGCCACGCCGCAAAGTTTCATCGGCTTGCCCTCCTCAAAGCCGTGAACGTCCAGCCCCTGCCCAATCCAAACCTTATCGCTTGGCGGCTCTAATCCGACGATCTCGCCGCCGAAAGTCAGTTTCGCCGCCAGTTCCGAACCCTCCACATAGCGCGTAACTCCGCCGCACGCGCTAATCAGCGTGCTTTCATCGCTAAAGCCGCTTTTTTGTTTCAAAGCCGATCGTAACGCGCTAACGAGGCTAAGCTGCGGCGTTTGAACGCGCCAAGCCTTGTCTCGATCGACGACCTCAAAATCGCCGCTTACGAGCGTATCCACGACGCGAATTGCCGGCGCGACGCATTGAACGCTTCTTGAAACGCGCCCGACAAACTCTCCGTTACTGCGCGCGAGTAGTAAATCCGATTTGCTATTTTTCGCGTCTAAAACGCGCCGAATAACATCTATCGGCGTAAGCGCCCGCGCCGCGTCGGCGACTAAAACCCATTCGCTAGTTACGACGCTTAGCGCGTTTTTTAGGCTCTCCTCGCGCGTCGAACCGCCCGCGACAATCTCGTAATCGCACAGCGATCGCATAATAGCTATCTCGTCTATCGGCGCGGCGATTATGATTTTGTTAAACTCAAACTCGGCGGCAAAGCGATCTACCGCAAACTCCCACAGCGGTTTTTCGCCGACGCGAAGCCACTGTTTTTTTACCGCGCCGCGAAAGCGCGTCGATTCGCCCGCCGCCATCAAAATCAATGTAATATCTGACATAAAAATCCTTTTGTATGCAAAAGTTTAGTATATTTACCACAAAAATGAGGGAGTTATTTTGAGAAGCGAATGGATCGAAAAACGATTAAACGACCGCGTAAAGACGCAGATGGCTTACGCCAAGAGCGGCGTTGTTACGGAGGAGATGAGCTATGTCGCCGAGATCGAGGAACTAAACGCGCAAACCGTTAGAAGCGAAGTCGCGCGCGGGCGAATGATTATCCCCGCGAATATCAACCACAAACATCTAAAACCTATGGCGATCGGACTCGCGGCGCGTTGCAAAATCAACGCCAATATCGGCGCGTCGGCGCTCGCGAGCGATCCCTCCGCCGAAGTGCAAAAGGCATGCGTTAGCCTAAAATATGGCGCGGATACGATTATGGATCTCTCCGTCTGCCCAAACGCGGACGAGGTGCGCGAGGCGGTTATCGGCGCGAGTTGCGCTCCGATCGGCACCGTGCCTATGTATCAGACGGTTCAAGAGGCAAAAAATCAGGACCCGCTCAACGTATCGATCGACGATATTTTGCGCGTGATTGAAACGCAGGCGAAACAGGGGGTGAGTTATTTCACGATCCACGCGGGATTTCTCAAACGGCTGCTGCCTTACGCTAGAAAGCGCAAAATGGGCGTGGTCTCTCGCGGCGGCAGTTTGATCGGCGCGTGGATGAGCGCTCATAGCGCTGAAAATCCGTTTTATACCGCCTACGACGAGATTTTGGATATATGCCAAAAATACGACGTAAGCCTATCGCTTGGAGATAGTTTACGCCCGGGCTGCCTTGCCGACGCGAGCGACGAGGCGCAGTTAGAAGAGCTAAAGATACTAGGCGATCTGACGCTTCGCGCGTGGGATAAAGAGGTTCAGGTGATGATCGAAGGACCGGGTCATATCCCGCTCAACCAGATCGAATACAACATGAAGATCGAGCGGCGCTACTGTCACGACGCGCCGTTTTACGTGCTTGGACCGCTGGTAACGGACATTGGCGCGGGTTACGATCATATCTCCAGCGCGATCGGCGCGACGCTCGCGGGTATGCACGGCGCCGCTATGCTCTGCTATGTAACGCCAAAAGAGCATTTGGGATTGCCAAACGCAAGCGACGTGCGCGAAGGGATTATCGCCTATAAGATCGCCGCTCACAGCGCGGATATTGCGCGGGGGCGAAAGGGAGCGAGAGATCGCGACGATCAGATGAGCGACGCGCGTTTCAACTTTGATTGGAACAGGCAGTTCGAGCTTGCGCTCGATAGCGATCGCGCAAGAGAGTATCACGACGAAAC
>JAIRNH010000068.1 GCA_031258155.1 Helicobacteraceae bacterium
GCGCCTGCGCCGTCTTTATCGTTTGATTAGCCGTTTTCTCGTTTATTACGCTTATTGTCGGCTTGTTTTCGATCTTTTGATCCGTCGCGGGTTCTACGGGCGTTTTCGCGTTTGTTTCAAGTCGCGGCGTTTTATCCGCGATCTCGTTTGATCTGTTGGCGGTTGTTTGCGTTTTTGCCGTTAAAACGTTTAATGCTTGCGCCGCCTTTTCGGTTTTTATAGGCGCGTTAATTTCTCGCGGCGTATTAGCCGTTTTTTGCGTCGGCGATTCGATAGGTTTGGTTAAGGGCGCGGATTGCGAAGCGGGGGCGTTTGTCTTTACAAGGCTTATTTTAGCGATCGCCAGATCGTTCTTGTTGGCGAATTCGACCAACTCCGTTAGCGTTCCTTGCCGCCCGATCGCGCGAAAACGCCTCTCCACGCTATAGAGCGTTTGAACGGCGCTCGCGTTGGCGTTTTGGTTTAGCCGCGCGATCGCGGCGCGGGCGCTCTCGTCCGCCTCAAAAGCGGCTATTGCCGCTTGCGGCGGCTTAGCCTTGTTCGCGTTAGCGGCTAACGTTTGCGGCGTTTCGTCGTTTGCCGCCGCCAAAACCGCTTCGATCTCCTTAACCCAAACAGCGTCCGACTCGCCCGCCTGATTTTGCGGCGCTAAAGCGCCAAGCGGTTTAATCGGCGGCTCTTTCGCCGCGATCAAGGTCTGTCCGCTCGTCTCGTTTTGCGCGATCGGCGTTTGCTCAAAGCCGCGCGAAGCGCCGTCTGTCGCCTTTGTCTCGTTTTGATCGCCGATCGCGGTTTGGACGCTTTTGATCGCGACCGTCGCTTTGATCGCTTCGGCGCTCGTCAAAATTTGTTTTGCCGCGCCGCTAAAGGCGATTCGTTTTTTCAGCGTCAAGGCGAAATTAACGTCCGCGCTCTGCTCGCTTGATAAAATAGCCGTTTTCGCCTCCGCGCGAGGCGCGTTTTTGGGCGTTATTAGATCGATAAGATTAAACGGTTGCGTTAAGCTCATTTTTTTCCATAAGGTAATCGATAAAATATCAAGCAAATCTTGTTCCTTAGCGCGTTGAAGCGGAATTAGGAACGATTTTTGTTTGAAACTCAAAACTCTAAAGCGAAAGGCATGCGTTGAAAAAGCTGCTAGCGCCGATACTTGCTTTATTGCTGTTTGGTTGCGGCGAGGATAAAACCCTGCCCGACGGATACGCGGACAATCGCGGCGCGGCTACCGACGCCTACGCGACTTCAAACGGCTCGATCCTGATTGCCTCGATCTTTCCCAGAACGCCCATAATCGCCGAAGGCGGCTCGATCTCGCTAACCGCCCTCGTAACCGACGGCGCGGGGAGAACGCTAGAATCGACGCTCGCCGAACCTGTCGTGGTAAGCTGGTCTAGCTCTAACTCCTCGATCGCGAGCGTCAATAAAAACGGGGGCGTGTTTGGTCAAAAATTAGGTAGCGCCACGATTACGGCGATCGCCGCCAAAGGCTCTCAAATAAGCGCGCGCTACGACGTGGTAGTTCATGTGGTCAAACGCAACTCTTTAGACGTGGCGGAGCTGTTTTTCAACCCTATGCAAACCTATATAGACCTAAACGCCGAGCGCGCCTTTAGGTTAAGCGCGGTCGATCACGCTGGAACGGCGACCTCGCTTTCCGAAGGGCGAATTTATCTGGAATCAAACAACGAAAACGTTGAGATTACGCCGCGCGAAATCAATCTAAGCGCCAAAAACGAGGCGGTCGAAGTCAAAATCCGAGGCTTGCAAAAGGGCTTTAGCTTTATCACCCCCTATTACGAGCTTACAAGCGCGGATAAATCGGAAAAGATCAAGATTACGGGAACGCCGCTTGTAGCGCAAGTGAAAGATTCGGTGGAGACAAGCCTGCCGACCAACGCTATAGACGGCGGCTACGATCTCTCTATAGCGGTCGGCGAAGAGAACGGCGGCTACAAAACCGTCTATGTCTCGCACTACGACAAGAGCGCCAAAGCGTTGCTGTCCGACGATTTTTACACCTCGTGGGCGCACAAGACCATCGACGGCGGCACAGGAACGACAAAAGACGCGGGCAGATCGAACGCGATCGTTCTCTCGCCGTTCAAGGATAATCGCGATCTGCCGATAATCGCCGCGCTCAAGAACTCGCGCGTTACGCTTTACTACCAAAGAAACAGAGGCGAAGCGTGGTATGAGACCGAAGTTACCCCGCAGGATATTATCGACGCTAATCGCTCTTATCCGCAAAACGCCGATCGCCTGATAAGCCTAAGCGCGTTTCGCGCGCCCGAAGGAAGCTCGGCGGTAAACCTGCTCAACGTAGCCTATTACGACGCGGCGAAAGAGGCGGTTTGCCTGGTATCCTACGTTTCGCCAAAAGATAGGCAGTCCGATTCGCTCAAATGCATAGAGTCAAAAGCGCCGCCGCACAGCGTTTCGCTTTCGCGCAACAACGACACGGGCGAGCCTAGAATGGTCTATGGCGTTCATGATTACGTCTATACCGACGCGAACGGCACGGAGACAAACATATCCGCGGCGCTTTACTACGTCTCGCGCCAAAGCGGCGATCTCTACAGAGAGTCGATAAGCGCGAGCGACGCTAAAGCCGCGAGTTACGCCTCCATAGCGTTAGATCGCAACAATAAGCCTATGGTCGCCCTGCGCGAAGGCGAATACGTTAGGGTTTATAGCCGCGAGGCGGACGGAACGGTTTTCACGTGGGCGCGCGACCCGTTAAGCGGCGTAGATACGTCTCAAGGCGAGATCGCCAGCGTAGCCTTTGCGATCGACGACTACAACGAGCCTAGAGTGGCGTTTGCCTCAAACGCGGGGGGCGAAACAAAGATTCGCTACGCCCGCAAGCCGCCGTTTAGAAATCTAGGCGGTCGCTGGACGATAGAGGAGCCGGGGCAAAACGTCGGCGGCGCTCACGGAGGCTCCAGCGCCCTTGTCGTCGATAGCGCCAACCGCGCCCATCTCGTCTATAGCGTGGAGAGCAAAAAGTGGTTCAACTACTGGGCGGAGCCGAACTTTTTTGACTATCGCGCCTACCCCGTTATCAACTACTCAAAAGCCGATCTGATCGAGGAGGCTCCAAAGCAATGAAAGCAAAGTTTTACGCGCTTGCGACGATATTGGCGCTGGCGCTTATCGGGTGCGACGCAGAGAGTAGAACGCAAAGCGACGCCAACGCGGCGCCCTCTGAGGACAGATACGTAACGCTTAAGGTGGGCGAACATAAAGATATAGAGCTTCCAATCGCCTACGAGCCTACCTACGCCGTTAGCGCCGCCACAACCGCCAATATAGGAAACGATATAAACCTAACTAGCTCCCGCAACGTAAACTACCTTATCGCCAACGTAGCCGCTTCGGCTCGTCCCGTCTTGCGGCTTGTAGGCGCGCGCGCCGGTCAAGAGACGATCGCCGCGCAGATCGTGGATCGCGGCACGGGGCGCGTCTCGGTGTTGCGCGCGATTGTTACGGTAACGCCCTCGTCAATCGACAACGATATTATCGGCGGCTCTCCATGCTCGCCTCCGCAGTGCGGCGACGGCGACGACGGGGGGGGAGGCGACGACGGGGGAGGCGGTATAGACGACAAGCCCGTTATCGACCCCGACGCGTGCACGGCGGCGAGCGGCTTTTACTATGTCGATGATAACTATCAAGACGTGGAGGGCAAGTTTGGAGGCGATTACGCGGCGTATATCAGATCGCTAATGTCGGGCAACGTCAACTCCAATATACGGCTCTACTATTTTGGCGTAACCAACAAACCCGCGCAGATCGCCTATACCAATATGGGCAGATACACAACCGCCATTCCTAGTTTGAATATCGTAGTCGAGTTTGATCTACAACTAGCGCAGTTTTTGTTTGGCTTGCAAAAAAGGTATTTTTACGTGGAAACAAACGGCTACTGCCTGCGCGGAGAGATTCCAAGCTCTATTATGTCGCCGCCGAATAAAAAGCTGGTATGGGTCAAACAGCAATGAGCGTGTTTTTACGGCGCAAACCGCAAACGACAAAACGTCGATCGGAACTTTTGACAGCGCAAATCAATCTTGAAGGGAGAAAATAAATGAATCTTTTTCGTTTTCTTTTGGGTTGAGGCGTTAAATAATTTCACAAACCGCCGATATTAGCAAGGTATTAGGCGAGCATTTTAATGGGAGGATATAGATATGACAAAGCGTTCTAAAGCGGCGTTAAGCGCCGCGTTGGCATTAGCGGCGCCATTAGTTATGTGGGCGAACCACGCAATCAAGGTTAATCCCGACCAATGGCAGCTTATAGGCATTACGGGGTATTACGCTACCTCTCAAGCGGGCAGTCAAGGACAAAGCCCAGATTTAGCGGGCGGACAGGTGGTCGTCGATTTGAGAGACGGCAACGATAATATATCATGGGACGCTAATACATCTACCAACGATCTTAATATCGTTACGAGCGTCGGTTCGTATAACAACTTTGCGACCGCGAGCGATCTAAGCGGCGTAACTTACGTAAACGATCCCGATACAGCGACGGGCAATAATCGGCTTGGTCTGCCCTATCACTCGATTGTGGGCTTGCGAACGCTTCGCGTCGGCAATATTGGCAAGGCGGCGATCAGCTTTGCTCGCCCAACCAAACCGATAGGCGGCAAAGATTACGGCGCGTCGCTAATTACGATGTATCTGGTTTCGCCCTATTCGAGCGGCGAACCCGACGTGATGGTGGTCTTTGCGGGCAATCTGCTCAACCAGACCTTCAAAATCTCGTTCAAAAACGCTCCTACCTCAAAATGGAACTTCACCGCGGGCGACGATCGCGACAAGGTCTATTCCGGCAAATTCAGCTATGAGGCGACCTACGACAATCCGCTTAGAATTGGCGCCGGTCTGAGCGAGATCTCCGCTACGGCGGGAACGGCGGCGACGCAAAGCGGCTATAGGAGCTTTGCCAACACCATCGATCTAAACGTGTCGGACAATATCGCGGAGAACTTCGGCGATCTTAACCTTAGCAACTTCCAAGCGCTAGAGGGTAACTTCACCGCTTATCAATACGACGCGGTTCAAGGGTTTTGGAAAATCGCCACGATTACCGACGCGGCGGGCGGTAGCGGTATAGCGACAATCAACGACGCGGACGTCAATGAAACCGGCAACGCTAACAACAATAACGTAGTCTGGAACGCTATCGACACAAGCGACTTCCGCGCGTGGACAAAAGGTTACGGCTACTGGGTGCGGATTTGGGACGACGCCGTCGCGAACACGGCGCACTCTAAAGGCGGTCAAACCGGCATTTTGGCTAACGATCAAATTACTAGCGCTAGCGACTATAACGGCTTAATCCAAAACGGCTGGAATCTGCTTTCGTTCCCCGATAGCGTTCTGCGCTATACGGCAAGCGGATTTATTGTCAACCAGTCAGTGACAAATGGGGTAGTCGTCGGTCCTTTTGGCGATAGCAACGTTTCTTTTGGGGGCGGTTGCATAACGTTTAATAAGGATGTTTGGATCAATAACTCCTTAACCGGACGCGCTAACGCGTTAGAGGTTTCCTGCCTTGAAGTTAGCGGCAATACCATAGCTCTAATCTCGTCCAAACCGTTTTATATTTATGGCGAATCGTTCAACTTTAGCAACGACGTTACAAGCCTTGCGGGTTATTCCTACGCGGCTAACGATCTAATCGATCTGAACGGAAGCGGGACAGGGACAAACGGGTGGCTTCGCACAAGACTTGGCGAATACGCGCTTTTGATTGAGGATAATGAACATTACCTCGGTGCGGTCGGCAACGTCCCTCAAACAAATACGATTAGGGTAGGCTTTCCTTCGTGGCTTGACGTTCCCGTTCTTAACACAGACGCTAACAATATTCTGACCTCCTTCGCGTCGCATATAGCGGCGAACCAAAGTAAGCTAAAGCCCTCTTACGACACGGCGGCGAGAGGAAAAGCTCACAGGATTAGTAACGGCGGCACAAACACTACGGGCGAATTAATTTTGCTCGCGGCAAATAGCCGTTTCTATCTGAGCGATAACGTCGCCGTTCGCCTCTTCAATTTAAAAGACGGCAACGGATCGGTATTGTCGATAGATTACGGCGGCTCGAGTCATACGAACCCCGCCGGCGTTCAAGCCGCTACGTTAGCCGACGGCGCTATCAATTGCGGTTTAATTACAAGCTACGTTAGCGGCGTGACTAGCAGCGACGTCTATGCGCCTTGCTACAATGAAGATACAAACGACACGGTCGCTTTCTACTCGACCGAATGGCGGAACTACGACGTTAAGGAGATTAACGCGTCAAGGCAGTTGCTTGTCGAGCGCTATATCGGCTCCAACGAGACAAACCGCACGGCTTACGGCGCGATAGAGCGGGTAATTCAGCCGAGCCAGATTTACGGCGCCTACGATTATAATGGCAGCGACGGCAATTTCTCTTTCGGCGGCATAGCCAATCTTACCTATACCAGCGTATGGGCGGAGGATTTCCCAACCAGCGGCGCGCTCTATTATTTAGCCGATAACGGCTTTAAGCCGGAGATGATCCTAACGGGCGTAACCGCGGGTATCGAGAGCATTATCACAAACTCGCCCGGCACAATTAGCTGGAAAGCGCTCGATACCACCCGCGATCCAAAGGCGTGGTTTGATAGCGCGAACGACTTCGAGTTGTTCTGGACGGAAAAAGAGCGCGGCTATTGGGTCTATGCTCAAAGCGGTTACGTTAATCCCGTAACGGTAAGCAACGTAAATCTTAACAGCGCGTCCGTCGTTACCAAGCACTTCAATAACGGCGTGCCAGCCGTAGCGGGGAGTTCCGACGAGTTTTTAGTGTTTAACTGGCTTGACGGCTATATTAGCGCTACCGTCGGCGGTTTGACGCGTCAGGGCTACACAAGCGGCGAAACCTACACCGTAAGAGCTAGACTCGATAGCGACTATATCCCGCTGACCGCCACGGGAGCGATTAGCGGCTCTAGCGCGATATTTACCGCTAATTTCAACGATTTTGAAGTCGAAAGCCTTCGTCCGAACGGTCGCAGAGACCTTAACGTAACCGCTACGGACGGACTTGGCGGCAGAGCTTCAAGCGGCGTTCAGATCGCCTATCTGCAACCCGCCGCGCCCGATGTCAATCTTAGCGGCAACACGCTAACGGCTACAAGCGACGCGAACGCTCTGGGGTTTGCGCTGTTTGCGGGCGACGTGAGCGACGAAAACAACGGCGCCAATCAAAGAGTAGGCGCGCTTCCCGCGAATAACGGCGTCGCCGCGTTCAATCTAGGCTCGATAAACATCGAGTATCCGGACGAGCAAGAGTATAACAGCTCTTACCACGATATAATCGCCTACGATCCGGTTACTAACCCCGATCCGATCGTGGATCTGCGCGTAGTCGCGGCTACCGCGAGCAATGTTGACGATCGCTTTAGCGTGTATTCCAATATGCGCAAGGTTAATTATGTGCCGGCGTATTCCAATACGTTCCATTTGTATGCCAACGGCGAACAAAATACGACCAAGCATACGGCGGCGTTTGGAAACGCGGAAGGAAACGGCTACGACGCGAATACCGGCGACGACGTTGCGTTTAGAGGCGCTAACGCTAGAGAGCTAACGCTGATCTACCAACCGATAAATCCCAATCAAGGGTTGGCGAACAACGCTCCTCAGCACGCCAACCTTAACTTAGGCGGCGCTCAGGCGCAAATTGAGTTCCTGCCGGAATATGCGGGCGAGATATTCTATGTCTATGATCACTCGAACAACGCATGGTATTACGGCGTATTCCCGGGCATGGGCGCGAACGGCTCGCCTTGGGGCGCAAGCGGTTATGGTTTGAAGTTGGCGACCTTGCCGGTTACGCAAACGGTGGCAAAACCGTAAGCGATGAAGCGGCTAACGGGTATATTATTGGCGGTTTGCGTAGGGATCGCGGCGGACTTTCGTCCGCCCGTTCCCGACGTGGGCGTAGCGGAAGAAAAACGGCAAATTTTGCAATCGTGCAAGATCGCGCCGCAGATGGTCGTCCTGCCTCCTATGGTGGAGGCGGACTATCGTCCTTGCGCTAACGCCTACTATAAGCCAGATATACCTAACGCCGCTTATCGCCTATCCGCGATGTTCGATAAAGAGGTTAAGGTTAGCGCGATAACGATAGCGGAAGGCTTTGTGAGAGCCTACGAGATCAACGCGACGCTTGGAAATAATAAGTTGCGTTTATTGTGCGACGAGAGCGTAAGCGCCTGCTATGAAATTGGCAAAACTTACGCTGGTCAGAAAAAAGAAAGGAATAAACAATGAAAAGGCTAACTATTTTGGCGTTTTTAGCCGCTATAGGGTTGCTTGCGTTAGGTTGCGGCGAAGGGTCTGCAAGCGGCGGTAGCGTGGTCGGCGGCGGCGCTACGCCCGTAACCGTCGGTTCGGACGGCTATACGACGGCGACTGAATACGAAGATCCGACGACGGGCGAAACAACCGACAAGATCAGCGATATTAAGAGCGACGGCACGGGAGCTACGCCTCCGACGGCGCCGAGCTTTTATAGCGTTTCGCAAGCCGCGAGCGTTCCAACGCCTCCCGTAACGCGGTAGCAAGCTCGCGCAAACGCTTTTTTGCGTTTGCGCGACTTAGCGTCGCGCGGCAATCCCCCGCGATAACAACGGCGGGGGTTAGTCTTATTCCTTCAAACGAAATAGCGCGACTAAACTTAAAAGAGATCGGCGATGTTTGGTTAGTCATTCGTTCAAACGAAACGGCTATGGCGTCGCGCAACCCCCCGCGCCCCCCTTCCCCGCCACTCCCGCGCGGAGCGATAGAAGCGCAAAGCGCTTCGTAATCGCAAAGGAATGCGGGGATCCGTCTTTTGACAAACAATTGCGATATAAGCGGCATCGTATCCCGTCATTCCCCTCCCCCCTGTCATTCCAGCGAAAGCGGGAATCCATCTTTTTAAGCAATCATAATATAAGCGTATTGCATAGGTTTTTAACCTTTTTTATAGATACCCGTTTTCGCGGATATGACGAGAGGGAGCGGTGTGGCGCGGGTTAAAATATGGGCGGCGGTTGGTTTGGCGTTTTGTCGCGCCCTTTATGATCGCGAGCGGATTGCTATTCCCGCGACGCAACGGCGCTTTTAGAAAACGGACAGACCGGTTTTTTGCGCGAATATCTCTAACGCTTCGCTCGCGACAAGCGATACGCCGTCCTTGTTTAGCGCGGGCGACCACGCGGCGATCGCCATTTTGCCGGGAACGACCACCACGATCGCGCCGCTTACGCAGCTTTTGCCCGGAAGCCCCACCCTAAAAGCGAAATCGCCCGATACGTCGTAATGACCGCAGGTAAGCAAAATAGAGTTGATCCGCTTTGCCTGCGAAGCGCTAATCACCCGTTTTTTGCTAACGGGACACTCGCCCTTGTTGGCTAAAAATAGCAAAGATCGCGCCAGATCGACGCAAGAGGCTTCGATCGCGCACTGGTAAAAGTAGAGCATAGCGACGGTTTGCGGATGGTTTTCCAGATTTTTGAAGTTAGCGATCAGATGGGCTAACGCCTTTGTGCGATGCCCGTGTTCGATCTCTAATTGCGCGATCTCCTCGCCAAAGCCAATCGAGGGATTGCCGCTTCTTTCGCGCAGAAACTCTAACGCCGCGGTTTTCGCCTCAGCCCCTTTTTCGGTCAGAATAATGTCCGTCGTGACAATCGCCCCCGCGTTTGTCAGCGGATTTCTAGGTATGCCGCGTCCAAGCTCTAACAGCAGCAACGAGTTAAATTCGCTACCCGCGTTTTCGCGTTCTACTCTTCGCCACAGATCGTTTCCCACGATTCCAAACGCCTGCGTAAGCGCGAAAACTTTTGAAATGCTCTGAATAGAGAATCGATCGCTCGAATCGCCCGCGCTATAAATCTCGCCTTCCACAGTCGCGATCGCCATAGCGAATTTAGTCGGATCGGCGATGGCAAGCGCGGGGATATAGTTCGCCACGCTTCCCTTGCCAAGCGAGGCGCTTGCTTCGATCGCCACTTCGTCTAATACGTTTTGCAGATTCATAGGGCGGCTTTCAAATAGAGATACGATTTATCCAGCGCATAGTCGTCAAACCGTATTAAATTATTGCTCTTTATAACATATCGTAACTTTTCAACATACTCCTTTCGCTGTTCGGAATACGCCTCCAAAAGTCCGGCTAATTCGCTTGGATCGGCGACGCTCGCGCGCGCTTGGCGAAACCCCTCAAACGCCCTTCCGATCGCCAAAACCATAAAATAATCCTCTATCGAATCGTAAGCGCTCAAATAGCGCCTGACGAAAACCTTTTGCCCCCTTTTGCGAATCGCGGCTAGATAACGCGGCTCGTCGGCGTTAAACGACCACACGCCAAAGAGGTTGTTGGTCTCCAAAAACACGCGCGACGTTCCCCAAGCGCTCTCCAAAGCCGCTTGCGCAATTGCCAAACTTGCGGGGTGAGTTTGCATTTTTAGCAGCAGATCGTCTAGGTTTCTGGCGCGATAGCTCTCGTATAGCTCGCTCATAAAACGCCGCTCGGCGCGAGTCGGATGAAATTTGGCGGAGATGGCGATCGCCAGCGCCCTCTCCTGCTCGCGTCTGTGTTTTACGATTAGGATCGAAGGTAAGATCGTTTCGATAAAGCGTTTTTTTCTCTCCGACGAGTTCAAATCTTTGAGTCGCGGGGGGTCGGCATAGACGATCGGTTTGACGATTTTGCCGTCAATCGGTTCCGGCGCGCCGTCTTGCATATAGCGCTCCTCGACGTCAACGTCGTATATTTTCCCCGCGCTGATACCGCCGAACCAGTAGAAATAAGCCGGAGCGATTAACAAAAAAGCGACTAACAGAACGAGCGCGAGCACCGCTAAGCTGAGTTTTGAAAAACGCGCGACTTTTTCGGCTTCCGTTTTGCGGCGTCGCGCTCTTACGCGTATCATCTTAGCCGCCGATCGCCTTCGTAGCTCTGTTCGTCCGGTTTTTTTCGTTGCGTTTTTCGCACATATTACCGCTAAATCCCGTCTATTTTTGATGTAATCTTTAGAAATTTTAGCAAAAAAAGCGCGGCGACGCTGTTTATTTAAGAGTTTCGCTATTACAATCCTGAAGTTCATATCTCAACATTCAAGGATTACAGATGGCAGGCGGCAAGACATTGACCAAGCCAGAATTTGTAGCTAAAGTAGCCGAGGCGGCTAAACTTAGCAAAGTGGACGCTGAAAAAGCGCTTAACGCAACGTTGGAGACGATCATAGGCACGCTCAAAAAGGGCGATTCCGTTCAGTTCGTCGGCTTTGGCTCGTTTGAGGTTCGCACTCGCGCGGCGCGCACGGGTATCAACCCCAAAACCAAGAAAGAGATCAAGATCCCCTCTAAGAAAGCCGTAGCTTTCAAGGCGGGCAAGAAGTTCAAAGAGGCGGTATAAACGCTGGCTTGGCAAAAGGTTGCCAATTGAAGGCGTTACGATAACGCCTTCAATTTCTCCTCGACTTCGTTACGTTTTTTTACGACCTCGTCCAGTAAGGCGCGGTTTTTGTCCAGCGCGTCTTTTGGCGCGTTGGCGACGAAGTTAGGATTGTTCAGCAACCCTTGCAGTTTTTCTTGATCCTTAATTATCTTTGCTCTCTGCGTCTTTAACCGATCGATCAGCGCCGATAGATCGAGATTGTCAATCGGAATGATCGTTTCGAGATTGTCGCTAATATCGCTCGCGCCCTTTTGCTTTTGGTAGGTAATCTCCACGCTTTCGACGCGCGCTAACTTCTCTATAAAGCGAAGCGGCAGTTTTACGCCCTCTTTGTAGGGGCGCGCATAGGCTTTTGCAATCGGCTTATTGGCTTGATCGATCGACGCTTTGGCTCTTCTTATGGAGACGATCGCTTCAATAGCGATATTTACGCGCTCTTCCGCGTCCAGATCGCGTTCGGCGGCTTTCGGAAACGGCGCGACGGTTACGCTAACGCCGCTTTCGGTTAGCTCTCGATAGAGCCTCTCGCTCAAAAACGGCATAAACGGCGAAAGCAGTTTTAGCGCCTCGATAAAGATCGCGCCGATCTCGCCGACGCTCTCCTCGTCGGCTTTGCTAAGCTCTATACCCCAATCGCAAAACTCCGTCCATATAAAACGATAGAGCGCGATCGCCGCGTCGTTGAAGCGGTATGCGTCCAGATCGCCGCGCGCCTGCGCGATCGCCGCGTTAAGGCGGCTGTTCATATACCGCCCCAGTTCGGTTTTAATCTCGATCTCGTTAAGTTCGGCGTATTTTGGTCGCTTGAGAAGCAAAAATTTCGCGGCGTTGTAAATTTTGTTGGCAAAATGCTTGTAGGTTTCCAGAGCCTTGCGCGAAAGCCTAATGTCGCGCCCCTGAACGCATAGCGCCGCTAGGGTAAAGCGCAGGGTGTCCGCGCCGTGCAACTCGATCATCTCGTTTGGATCGATCACGTTGCCCTTTGTTTTGCTCATCTTGCGCCCCTGCTCGTCGCGCACGAGGGCGTGCAGATAAACGTCCTTAAACGGCGTTTTTCCCGTGAAATAAACGCCCATCATCAACATTCGCGCCACCCAGAAAAAGAGAATGTCAAAGCCTGTGATCAGCAGATCGTTCGGGCTGCGCCTATCTAAATCGTCCGACTTAACATTGCGGTTGTTTTCGTTGCCCCACCCCAAAGCGCTAATCGCCCAAAGACCCGAACTAAACCAAGTGTCCAATACGTCCGGGTCCTGAACGATCGATAAGGAATGGCAGTTTGGACAGCAAGCCGGCTCGTCCTCTACGCTCGCCCATCTGTTATGGCACTCCACGCAGTAAAAAACGGGAATGCGATGCCCCCACCAGAGTTGGCGCGATATGCACCAGTCGCGTAGCTCGCCCATCCACGCGTCAAAATTATTTTTCCACTGCGGGGGAAAGAATTTCGTCTCGCCCGCATTCACCCTTTTGATCGCTTCGGCGGCGATCTCCTTTTTCACAAACCACTGCTTGGATATATACGGCTCGACGACGTTATGACAGCGATAGCACCGCCCTATTTGATGGGTATGCTTTTCGATCTTTTCGATAAAACCGCCTTTTTGCAACGCCTCTACGATCTTAGGGCGCGCCTCAAGCCGCTCTTGTCCCTCGAACTCGCCGCAACGCTCGTTTAATATCCCCGATTCGTCGAATATCGTTATAAACTCTAAGTTGTGCCGCTTGCCGATCTCGTAGTCGTTGTGATCGTGCGCGGGCGTAACCTTAACCGCGCCGGAGCCAAACGCCGCATCGACATGATCGTCGGCGATAATTTTGATCTCGCGGTTAATCAGCGGCAATCTTACGCTTTTTCCCAGAAATCGTTTATATCGCTCGTCGTCGGGGCGCGTCATAACGGCGCTGTCGCCAAAAAAGGTTTCGGGGCGCGTCGTAGCCACGACAATCGCGCCCTCGCCGTCCGACAACGGATAGCGAATATGATAAAGCGCGCCTTCGCTCTCCTCGTGTTCGACCTCCACGTCGCTTAACGCGCCGTCGTGCGTGCACCAATTAACCATATGGTCGCCTTGCACGATCAGCCCGTCGTCGTATAACCGGACAAACGCCCGTTTTACCGCCTGTCGCAAGCCGTCATCCATCGTAAAGCGCTCGCGCGACCAATCGGGGCTAGTCCCAAGCCGCCGCAATTGGCTGACAATCTCGCCCCCGCTTTGGTTTTTCCAATCCCACACTCTGCGGATAAACTCCTCGCGCCCAATCTCCTCTTTTGTGATCTTCTCGGCGAGCAGGCGTTTTTCGACTACGTTTTGCGTGGCGATCCCAGCGTGATCAAGCCCTGGTTGCCATAGAACGTCGTAGCCGTCCATTCGCTTATAACGAACGATAATATCCTGCAAAGTATGATTTAGCGCGTGTCCGATGTGGAGGCTTCCGGTTACGTTAGGAGGCGGCATCATAATGGTAAAGGGTTTTCCGCCTTTATTGGACGCGAAAATCCCAGCCTTTTCCCACTCTTCGTATAGCCCGCTTTCTACCTCTTTTGGATCGTAGCTACTTTCAAGCGACATCGACGCTCCCCTTATTAAATATGCGCGGATTTTATCAAAAGAGGCATTGCTATAATGACGGCTATGAAGGCGGCTTTAATTCAACAATCCTTTACGGCAAGTAGGCAAGAAAATATAGCGCGATCGTTCGAGCGCGTAAAAGAGGCGGCAAAAAACGGCGCGCGGCTGATCGCGTTAAGCGAGCTGCATAATTCGCTCTATTTCTGCCAAAGCGAAAATCCCGCGTTTTTCGACCTCGCCGAGACGATACCGGGCGAATCTACCGAGCGTTTCGGCGCGTTGGCTAAAGAGCTTGGCGCGGTTTTAGTCTTGTCGCTCTTTGAAAAACGCGCGGCGGGCTTGTATCACAACGCGGCGGTCGTTATTGAATCCGACGGCAAAATAGCGGGCGTATATCGCAAAATGCATATTCCAGACGATCCTAGTTTTTACGAGAAGTTTTATTTTGCGGCGGGCGATCTGGGCTTTAATCCGATCGATACGAGCGTCGGGCGGCTTGGCGTTTTGATCTGCTGGGATCAGTGGTTTCCCGAAGCGGCGCGCATTATGGCGCTAAAGGGCGCGGACGTTTTGATATATCCTACGGCGATCGGCTGGGATCCAAAAGATCGCGACGAAGAAAAAGCGCGGCAGCTAGAGGCGTGGCGAACGATTCAACGATCGCACGCGATCGCGAACGCTCTGCCCGTTCTCGCGGTTAATCGCGTCGGATACGAAACGGGGCAAGACGGCAAGGGGGACGGAATCGACTTTTGGGGCGCTAGTTTTATTTGCGGCGCGCAGGGCGAGCTATTAGCCGACGCGCCAAATCGGGAGGCGGCGATCCTGTCCGCGGACTTAGACTTTAGCCGCTGCGAAACAACGCGTAGAATATGGCCTTTTTTGCGTGATCGGCGCATAGATCGCTACGACGAGCTAACCAAACGTTTTATCGACTAAGCCTTTAGCCGACGCGCCAAATCGGAAGCGGCGATCCTGTTTGCCGACTTAGACTTTAGCCGCTGCGAAACAACGCGCGGAATATGATCTTTTTGCGCGATCGGCGCATAGATCGCTACGACGAACTAACTAAACGCTTTATCGGTCGCTTGGGTCTAATTTATGCCACAATCGACAGGCGCGGACTTCGGTTCTTGCGTCCGCTCTATAAATTGCGCGGATAGCGCGTTTTGGATTATCGCCGCGCGGGTTGATCAACGAAACGGCTGGCGCGATTTTGCGCGGCGAGAAGCCCCGTTTTTGCGTTTGCCGCGCCAACGTTTCGTCATAGAGCCTAGCGTTTTCCCGCCGAAAGAAATATCTTGCCGCCGTAACATCAATGCGCGTTAATTGTAAGGACGCGAAAAAAGCGGCTTTGGATCAAATCAAATCGCGATCCGATAAACGCGTAAACGCCGTCTCAAGACCAACAAGCCCGCGCTACAAACAATTTCGCTTCGCTTTTCGTTAAACCGCGTTTTATTTACCCCTTGATTGACGGCGATCTTTTACCCGCTCTTTCGCCGCGTTTGGCGACGTTCAATTTTATTTATCTCTTCATCAAAAGCGATCCTTTACCGCGCGGCTCAAACGCGTTTTAACGGGAGAACTTAATTCGACGCGCTTAAACGCTACGTCGATTACAAAGCTAACGCGATAATAGGCGGGCGAAGCGGCTTTACGGATTATTTCTTTGCCGAATATCGGTTGTCTTAGCTAAGCTAACGCCTATCGGTTTTTATATTCGCCGTTTTGCGCGATTGGCGCAATCCGACTTAAACGCTTCGCCTGATTCTTGCCCGCTTTAGAAAGCGCTTTTCTTAGATTTTATAAAGGCGCGCTAACGAAAGCAATCAAAATTTGGTTTGGGGCTTGGGTCTATTTGGGCGGCGCTCAAAGTCGCCTACGATCGCTTACAATCCCGCAAATAACAGCCTCGCGCGGTTTATCCAAATCGCGCGTATAGGTTCTCGCCGCTTTGACGTTCGCGCTCTTCGCGGCTAGATTAAACCCAGCCGCGATACGCGCCCAACTTCTAAAACGCGAGTTCTTAAGACAACTCGGAGCGGACGAGTTTTGCCGCGGCGACCATATTTTCTAGCGACTGATACGCCTCGTCCCAACCGCGCGTTTTTAAGCCGCAATCGGGGTTGACCCATAGCCGATCTTTTGGAATATAGCGCAAAGCCTTGCGCAGCAGATCCGCGATCTCCTCCGTCGAAGGGACGCGCGGGCTGTGTATATCATAAACGCCCGGTCCGACCTCCGAAGGATAGTTGAAATCCGTAAAGGCGCTTAAAAGCGTCATGCCGCTACGGCTGGACTCTATGCTGATCACGTCCGCGTCCATCTTCGCAATCCAATCAAGAATGGAGTTAAATTCGCTATAGCACATATGCGAGTGAATCTGCGTTTCGTCTTTTACCCCCGACGAGGCGAGGCGGAACGAATCGATCGCCCATTTCAGATAGATTTGCGCTTCGGCGACGGTAAGCGGCATGCCCTCTCTTAGCGCCGCCTCGTCGATCTGTATAATCTTAACGCCCGCCTTCTCCAAATCCGCAACCTCGTCTCGAATAGCAAGCGCGATCTGCTTGCAAACCTCGCTTCGCTCCAAATCCTCCCGCGCAAAGCTCCAGCATAGGATTGTGATGGGTCCCGTGAGCATGCCCTTCATCGGTTTTTGGGTAAGCGACTGCGCGTAGGTAATCCACTCGATCGTCATTGGAGCTTTGCGATAAACGTCCGCGTATATAACGGGCGGCTTAACGCACCTGCTGCCATAGCTTTGCACCCAGCCGTTTTGCGTGAAGCAAAAACCGCCAAGCTGCTGACCGAAGTATTCGACCATATCGTTGCGCTCGGACTCCCCGTGCGCAAACACGTCCAGACCGAGCCGCTCTTGTTTATCGACGCAATCTTTCGTTTCGCGCTTGATGGCGGCAACATACTCCGCTTCGCTTATCTCGCCTTTTTTGTAGGCGAGTCTGACTTTGCGGATAGCCGCCGTCTGCGGAAACGATCCGATCGTAGTCGTGGGCAGCAGAGGCAGATTCAGAACGCTTTGCGCCTCGCGCCGTTTCGCGTAAGGCGATTTGCGCTCTAGCATATCGGGCGTAATGTTAGCCGCGCGATCGCGAACCGAGGCGTTATAAATATCCGTATCTTTCGCGGCGTTTTCAAAAACGGCTTGATTTCTCGCCAGCGCCGCTTTGTCTCCTCGCGCAACGATCTCTTTAAGCTCGACAATCTCGGCGCACTTTTGAACGGCAAACGCCATGCGATCTTTAATGCTCTTTGGCAGCGCGCTTTCGTCGTCCAGATCGACGGGGCTATGCGCGAGCGAGCAGCTAGAGCCAAGCGCCACGCGATCTTCGCCGAGCTTAGAAACCGCCTTTTCAATTAGCTTCAACGCCTTCGCGTAGTCGGTTCTCCAGATATTACGCCCGTTTACTAGCCCAAGCGATAGCGACGTTTCGCGCGGCAACGAAGCCAAAACGTCGTCAAACCGCGCCGCTCCGCGAAGCAAATCTATATGTAGCCAAGCGCAGCCTGATTTTACGGCTAGATCGAGATTGCGCCCAAGCGATCCGAAATAGGTCGTCAGCGCGAGTTTCGTTTTGCCCGCCGCCGCGCCAAGCGAGGCGTAAATCTCGCCAAAGCGCTTAGCGGCTTCGTTTGAGAGCGCCTCCGAGCATAGAATAGGCTCTTCGATCTGAATTAGATCGCTTGTCTGCGCGAGCGTTTTGACGAGATCGGCATAAAACGCCGCGACGCTATCAAGCCGTAGATAGCGATCAAAATTATCCGTCGTCCTTGCGAGCGCGAGGAAGGTAAAGGGTCCTATTAACGCGGGTTTTGGATTGAAACCGAGCGATTTGGCAAGCCGCGTATCCTCGATAATCGAGTGCGCGCTTGGCGTCCATTGCGCGTTAGCGTCTATTTCGGGGACGATGTAGTGATAGTTGGTATCAAACCACTTGGTCATCTCCATAGCGGCGATATTGCGCTTCGCGTCGCCTCGCGCCATAGCGAAGTAACGCTCCAGCGCGTCGGCGTTCGCAAGCGGCGCGAAACGCGGCGGGATCGCGCCAATCGCGAAGATCAGATCAAGCGTTCGATCGTAGAACGAAAAGTCGCCCGTTACGACATAATCAAGCCCAGCCTCTTTTTGAATATTCCAATGGCGTTTTTTCAGTTGCGCGATCGTCGCCAAAAGTTCCTCTTTGGAGAGCGCGCCTTTCCAAAACGATTCTAAAGCCTGTTTTAGCTCTCGACGTTTCCCGATGCTTGGGAAGCCTAAAATATGGGTTTTCACTAGCGCTCCTTATATTTTTAGAGTGGATCGTATCGCTAACGGTCGAAACGAATCGTCGCAAAAAGCGATCGCGAAGCGCGCCGCGCGTATAACGCCGCCGTTTGTCGATTATCGCTTTGATCGCGGATCGCTTTTGATTGTAAGACCGTCCGCCTTTTTGTTCAAAGCAAACGGCGGATTTAGCAAACCAAGTCCGGCGACACCCGATGGGTTTTAGCCGCCTCTTGCTTTTTTGCCGCGCAATTATAGTTTCTGATAGCTTGGCAGGCTACTAAGGGTATGCGGTCGATTATTTTTGCCGTTTAAGCAAGCTAGACTTGCGCCGCCTGATTTTCGCAGAAAGGATATAAATGTCGGCGGTTTTGATTGAACTTAGCGTCGGTGACGCGAATAAACGGCGGGAGATGTAATTTAGCGCCTTTTTGATCCTCATTTTCCTCCTTAAGGACGCGACGACAAATAAGAGAGCGGCTAAGATAACGGATATTCGACGCGGTTTTGCTTTAGCGCGGTCAAGGCAATTTGAAAGACGAGGGAGAGGGGGAGGGAGTGTAAAAAAACGGCTATTCAATTCGTAAATCAAGCGTTACGGGCGCGATCGCGCGGGAAAAACGCTACGCTTGCGATCAAAATGTTAATCTAAATAATAGAGCGCGGGTATCCGAAGCGTAGCGGGGGCGGGAGAGCCCCCTATCGTTTCGTCGAGGGTATGACGCGCATTGAAATATCGGCGGCGGTCGATTTGCCATTTGGTAGTTTTGCCGCGCTCCTTACGCTCGCGCCGATCGTAATACCCGCGAAAGCGGGAATCCATTTCCAGATATTTCGTAAAAATAACAAACAATCGCATTACGTTATTTCTATGGATTCCCGCGTAGGCGGGAATGACGAGAGGTTTGCGTTTGTTTTTATTGAATACCCGCCTTCCTACGCGATTACGGGCGGTAGAGCGCCCTATCGCTCCGCGCGGGTATGACAAAGAGGGTTGTCATTCCCGCGCAAGGCGATAGAAGCGCAAACGCTTCGTAATCGAAGGCAGACGACTACGATCATATACGACGGCGCGAATATGGCTAACTCGTTCTTGATTGCGGCAAAACGGCGATCATATAGCGACGCGGCGCAAATTGGCGTTATCGCAAAGATTGCAACGCTTGCGACGCTTATCGCAAACGGCGCTACGCCTAAGCCGGCGCGTTTAAGTTCTTTATTGGCGTTAAGCGCTTTCGCCTCCCATTTCCAGCTACTAATCGCCCTCTTTCTTTGAACGCCATTGCGCCAACTTAGCATCGCTATCGCGAGCGGCGATCAAACGAGGGCGACGGCGCGGTATGCAAACCTTCAAAAAACGCTCTTAGCGGCGCATAAAAGGAACAAAGTTTGCTTTAAGTTTTCAGCAAAAAAAGATAAGGATTGCCCTATGATGCGCTCACTTTTCAGCGGCGTGAGCGGTTTGGTTTCGCACCAAGTCGCCATGGACGTGGAAGGCAATAACATTGCCAACGTCAATACCGTAGGATTTAAGTATTCGCGGACAAACTTTAACGACAGTCTGCTCCAAACGATGAGACCCTCCACCGCGCCGCAAGGGGAACTCGGCGGCAGGAACGCCACGCAGATCGGCAGCGGCGTAAGCGTCGCGACCGTTCAGCGCATTCACCTGCAAGGCGCCACGCAGCAAACGGACGTCGCCACCGATATGGCGGTCAACGGAACCGGCTTTTTTATCGTTAGCGCCGACGGCGGCAAAAGCTACTACTACACGAGAGCGGGCAATTTTACGTTTGACGCGAACGGCAACCTCGTCAATCCAAACGGCTTGATCGTGCAAGGCTGGATCGCAGACGCGCAGTTTAACGTCGATAGCTCTATGGGAATCCAAAACATCACGATCGATCCGGCTATGACCGTTCCCGCTCAGGCTTCTAGCATCGTCAGAGTGAGCGCAAACCTCAACTCCGGCTTAGAGGTCGGCGCCAGCGAGAGAAGCGCCGCTACTTCGACAATCAACGTAACCGACGATATAGGCGCGCTCTACTCCTACAGCGGAGAGCCGATCGCGCTTAAAAGAGGGGTGGATACGCTAACTCTGGAGCTTACCCGTAGATTCGACGTGGGCGGCGTTATGGTGGAGTCTTCTAGCGCGCATACCTTCGTTTATGGTCAAGGGACGACCAAAACCGACGGCTTTTTCACTACGATGCAAGACCTCTTAGACGAAATTAGCGCGAGGATCAAAGACTCGACGGGGGTTTACGACAATAAAGTATTGCTAACCGGCGACGGCAGAATCGCGGGCGCGCAACATATTACGGCGGTGTTGGAGAGTATGAGCACGAACGCCGTTCTTAACGATATTTTAGAGCCGATCAGCTACGGCTCTTTTATGTCGCGCAGTTTCAAAAACAACGTAAACGCCTTTGTGGGCGCGGACGTCGTAGGCGAACTGTTCGATTCGGACGGAGAAGCGTTGTCGCTTAAAACGGGCGACGGGCTTGCCTTCTACGCGGAAAATTTAGGCGAAACGCGCAAATTCGTCTATCGCGAACCTAGCTCTGGCAACGAAAACGACTACCTCAACAACTATTTTCAGGACGCGCTGGACATAACTAAAGCGTCGTCGGATCAAGGTTTGCATTGGACGCTCGACTCTGCTGGAGCGAAAGCTAGTCTAAACGCGGGCGATACGATCACCTTTGATCTAGGCGGCGCGAAAGACGCTTTAGGCGCCTTTGTAGCAATCGCTCCGCTAACGCTAACCTACGGAGAAACCGGTAACGGCGGCTTCTCGACAATCGAGGATATGATCAGTCTAGTAAATAACGCCCTGATAAACGCTCAAAGCGTCTCCCGCATCACTTGGGACGACGATAACGGCATTATCAGCGACGGGGGAGGAACGATCACGGGTCTAAACGTTCTTGTCGGCGGAACGAGCGCGCCCGCGGCTAACACCCCTCAGGATAGATTGCAAGCCGTATTGGGATCGCTCGTCGGCGCGGCGGGCGTGGCGACTGAGTCGGGGCAGTTCAAGAAAAACGACGTCTATTATTTCACCAATATGCAAGAGCTTGTCAATCTCTATCAGGACGCGCTAGACGACGCGGGCGATCCGCTCAACTTTGCCAAACCGCTCGACGCTACGGTATATATCAACGATTTAGGGCAGATCGCGATCAGAAACAACGGCTCCGCCGAGAACTTTATCGTCAATATAACCGGCTACTCCGCATTCCCAAAACTAGGCGAAGAGCAGATTGGCATGAGCAGCGGCAACGCGCGTTTCACGCAAGCTATGGGCAGAGGAGAAATGCCAATTCCGACGGCATCAGAGGGGGTGAGCGGAACGCTTTACGCGGCGAGCTTCAGGGCGGGCGTAGAGGTCTATGATAGCAGCGGCGCGAAACATCAGCTTACGTTGAATTTCAGAAAAGAGTCCACAAGCGTCGGCAATAATCAGCCTACGGTGTGGAAATGGTATGTGGACGGTTCGGAACCCACCACCTTCAACTATCCGACCTACGGCGAAGTGCGCTTCAACCTCGACGGCTCCGTGCTTTCGTTTTCGCCTTCGGCAATCACGGTAAATCCGAATACGGGTTCGGCGACGGGACAGGTTATCCGCATTGATTTTGGAAGCAACGGAACTTTCGACAGGCTTACTAGTTTCGCGCAAGCCTCGTCGATTCGCAACGGCACGGGTTCGGACGGCTACGCGGGCGGCTTCTTGAAGGATATATCCGTAACGCAAACCGGTATGCTTGTCGGCGAGTTTAGCAACGGTAGGCAGTTCGATCTTGGGCAGGTCGCGCTGGCGACCTTTGTGAACGAAGAGGGTTTGAAAGCCGAAGGCGGCAACCTCTTCAGAGAAGCGCCAAACAGCGGACAATCCACCGTAGGCGTGGCTGGTACCGCAAACAGAGGCGATATAGCGCCGAGCAACCTTGAGATGAGCAACGTCGATCTCTCCAAAGCGCTTACCAACCTGATTATCATTCAGCGCGGTTATCAGGCGAGCTCCAAGACGATCACGACGAGCGATCAGTTGCTCAACACGCTACTGCAATTAAAGCAGTAACGATCTAACTCCTCTTGAAACGAGAGGAGTTTTATCCGCCGCGTAATTATGGATTTTGATCCGATTACAAAACAACGTAGAGCGCTTGAGCGCTTCGCCGCCAACGAGAGGTTTTTCGCGGCGACAAAGCTGGCTAAATATCTGCGAAAGCCAAACGAGCGGCTGACGCTTCATATATCGCAAGAGGGGTTCAACGTCAAAGAGGGCGATCGCCTTCTGTATCCGGAAGGTATTTTCGAGCGGGCGCGAAAGCTCGCGCTTAACCCGCTCGCGAACCCCGACTACAAGCCAATTGTGATTCAGGATTTCTCAAACGCGCGAACCGATACAAACGCCGTAACCGCCGACGGCATAAACGAGATATTGCGCCTAGCCCGCGCCGATTCGGATTTCACCGCCGATCAAGCGCATTTCGACGATAGCGCGCCGCTCCCCCCGATCGCGTTCTACGGCGTAGGCGACGGGACGCATATCGCGCTTTTAGACGAAGGCGATCGCCTTTCCAACGGCGCGATTATCTACGAAAGCGATCCGGAGTGGTTTGTAATATCCTGCTATTTTTTAGATTATTCGCGGTTTTTAGACCCCGCTAAAACCAATTTGCTGATCGTCGGCGGCAAAATGCGCGCCGAACTTGCCCGAAGTTTTTTCGCCGTCGATCGATTTTCGCGCGGGTTTGTCCGGTTGGAGCTGGCGCTGGATAACCGCGCCGAAAACGCGGACGCTATGAGAGAGATCGCCCTAGCGCACAAGGAGAGTCTGCGCGGCTGGGGAACAAGCGAGGACGAGCTTGTCGGCGTAAAAAACGCGATCGCCAACCGCTCTAAGCCGCGCCTGATAAATAAGCCGCGCGAAATAACTTGTCCGATCGCGGTCGTAGGAAACGGCGCGTCGCTAGAAAAACTTACGGATTTTTTGCGCGAAAACCAAGATCGGCTTGTGATTTTCAGCGCGGGAACGGCGTTAAAACCGCTGCTAAAGGCTGGAATCAAGCCCGATTTTCATATAGAGATCGAGCGCATGGATCATCTAGCGGCGATCCTGCGCGCCGCGCCGATCGCGGATATTCCTCTAATCGCCGCCGACGTCGTCGATCCCTCCACGCTTGAAGCGGCGAAAGAGAGCTTTGTTTTTTCGCGCGATAGCGCCGCCGCGAGCGCCTTTAGCGAAAATAGGGTCGCTTTTTCAAGCCCGATCGTGGGCAACGCCGCGTTCGCTCTCGCGCTGGAGTTCTCCCGCGAAGTTTATCTATGCGGCTTGGACGCGGGCTTTCGGCGCGGGCGCAAACTGCACGCGAGCGGCTCGTTTTACGACGATAAAGAGGACGAGAGCGCGGAGCAAATACCGACGCGCGGAGCGTTTAGCGGCGATATTTGGACAAACTCGCTTCTTTCGCACAGCCGCGCCGCGCTGGAATCGGCGATCGCGGCAAAACCGTTGGCGCGAGTTTTCAACCTCTCCGACGGCGCGTTTATCGTCGGCGCCAAAGCGCTAAGGGTAAGCGAGGCAAAAATCCCAAGCGGCGGCAAACTTGAGGCGATCGCGGCGATCAAAGATAGTTTCGCTCTCTCTGACGGCGCGCCGCGCGTCGATATTGCGCGAGAGCTTGACGAAGCCAAAACGGCGCTGATAGCTACGCTAAGCGCGTTCGCCCCGCGTAACAGGCGCGAGCTGTTTTTGGCGGCTAAAACGGCGTTAAAAAACTCGATAGCCCTAGAACGGAGATTGCGCTTTGGCGCGCCGTTTCTGCGCGGCAGCTTTTGGCATTTGACAAACGCGCTGATCAAATCGTCGCTGTGCGTAAGGCGATCAAACGCGGCGAGCCTATATAAAAGCGGCGCGGATATTATCGCCGCTACGCTGGGGCGACTAAGCGATCTCTGCGCGCAAGCCTGAAGGCGGCTTTGTTAAACCGACTATTGTCGGGTCTTTTATTGCGAAGTAGTTAACTTTTTTACTTTCGCTCCGATATAGAGTTACATTTCTTAAATAGGAGCCTCAAATGCCAGGTTTTATTATAAACACCAATATCAAAGCGTTAAACGCCCAAGTTAACGCGGACAGCGTTCAAAGAGCGTTA
>JAIRNH010000069.1 GCA_031258155.1 Helicobacteraceae bacterium
TCGACGATTTCGCAAGCCGCCGTTTCATCAATAAAGCGTTCGTCTTTTAGAAGACGAGCCTGAATCTTTTTGCAAGTTTCTAGATCGGTCGCGTTTGCGATCTCTTTTGCCGCTCCCGCTTCGATCGCCACTATTAGTAGATGGCGTTCTTTCTTAAATTCGCCCTTGGCGTAATCGCCTAAAAACGCTTTGTATTGTTTCGGATCGAGTAGAGCGTTTTTGTCCTGTTCGGATACTAGCCTTTGCGCGATCGATATAAACCCTGAATCCATTTTGTCTCCTTATTATTACGCTTTTATCACAAGCGTTCCCGCTAACATATCGTGCCAACCGCGTTTTTGGCTGTCGAACGCGACCCAAAGAAACCCTAAACAAAGCGGAATAGCTGAAATAATATAGGCAAAATATCTGCCCACAAGCTGCCCGCCTGACGGTTTGCCAAGCGTTTTAGCATCGACAATTTTTGCGCCGAATATCATCTTGCCCGGCGTGGCTTGTTTGGTCGCCCAGAAAGCTATTGCGTAAATAAACGCGACAACCATACCGACAATGTTTGCGAATGCTTGAAATGGGGGCGCGTCAAAATCGCTATCGCTCATTGAATTAAAAAAGCCCATAGCGCCCATTATAAAAAATAGCGCAAAAAAGATCGCAAACAGCAAAACGTTGTCGATAATATCAGCCGTCAGTCGCGCCCAAAAACCGATGTATTTTATCTGTTGACTTTGCGGCGGATACGACGTGTTTGGCGGATACTGATATCCGTTCTGCTGATAGGACTGTTGTTGCGGCGGCGCGTATTGCGGATAAGCGCTTTGCTGAGACGCGTATTGCGACTGCGAAGTCGATGGCGAAGCGTATTGCGAGTTTGGCGGCGTTGCGATCGATTGGCTATTATCGCCGCGTAGGACAAACGCTAAGAGATCGACGATTTCGCAAGCCGCCGTTTCATCAATAAAGCGTTCGTCTTTTAGAAAACGAGCCTGAATCTTTTTGCAAGTCGCCAGATCGCTCGCGTTTACGATCTCTTTTGCCGCTCCCGCTTCGATTGCCACCATTAGTAGATGGCGTTCTTTTTTGAATTCGCCTTTAGCGTAGTCGCTTAAATGCGCCTTGCATTGTTTCGGATCGAGCAAAGCGTTTTTGCCCTGTTCGGATACTAGCCTTTGCGTAATCGATATAAACCCTGAATCCATTTTGTCTCCTTTTGATTTGTTTTAATCAGTCTCGCAACAGATTATTCTGTCCCATATATAGCAAGAACTCGCAATTACCTAGTTCGCATGCTTTGCGCGCGTCTTTCGTCGCGCTATTTAGATCGCCTAAGTCAATATAAGCTACCCCTCGACTAACATAAACATTCGCGTCGTTTGGATCGAGCTTAATCGCTTGATTATAATCGGCGATAGCTTTGCTTTTGTCAGCCAAATTATAATAAGCGTTCGCGCGACCAACATAAGCGTTCGCATTGTTTAGATCGAGCTTAATCGCTTGATTATAATCGGCGATAGCTTTGCTGAAATCGTCTAAATTATAGTAAGCAAATCCGCGAGCAATGTAACCGATCTTGCGCTTTGGATTGTTTTGAATCGCTTCTGTAAGATTGGCAATCGCATAGCTATAGTTGCCTGCGATGCAATTAGTAAGCGCGCCAATAAAGCGTATTTCATCTAAAATATCCCCTTCAATTTTATTTGATTTGCCGAAGTCCGCGATCGCTTTATCATAATCGCCTAAATTAAAATAAGCGATTCCACGATATGCAAAAAATATATCATGTGAGTAACTAGGAGTTTTGACAATCGCTTTTGTATAGTCTGCGATCGCTTTATCATAATCGCCTAAATTGATATAGGCATATCCGCGGTTTGAATATGCTATCGCATCGTCCCGATCTATAGCAATTGCTTGTGTGAAATCGGCAATCGCCTTGTTGACTCCGTTTAGATAGTAATATGCGACTCCGCGATCAATATAATCTGATACCTTGGATCTGTTGTTTTCAATTACCCTGCTTCGCCGCTCGATTACTTCCTCAAAATCGCGCATTTTTAAAATGGCGGCTTTGTAGTAACTGTCGTCCATATTTTTCATAAAAGATCGAAGCGTGGGTTTACAATGGTCAGTTATTTTACTTTTTTCAGCTTGCAAGGACGTTAGTAATATTAAATTGCTATTTTGAACATTTTGAGCCATTGGTAACGACACATATTGTTGAGCCGCTTTTGGCTGAATGATCGCGACATTTTGAATAGCTGGCTTTGGCTGAACAATTGCCGAGCTCTGAATAATTGACTTATTTTGATCGCCGCGCAGAACAAACGCTAATAGATCGACGATTTCGCAAGCCGCCGTTTCATCAATAAAGCGTTCGTCTTTTAGAAGACGAGCCTGAATCTTTTTGCAAGTTTCTAGATCGCTCGCGTTTACGATCTCTTTTGCCGCTCCCGCTTCGATCGCCACTATTAGTAGATGGCGTTCTTTCTTAAATTCGCCCTTGGCGTAATCGCCTAAAAACGCTTTGTATTGTTTCGGATCGAGCAAAGCGTTTTTGCCTTGTTCCGATACTAGCTTTTGCGTAATCGATATAAACCCTGAATCCATTTTGTCTCCTTGTTATACTAGAATCGCTTTTGGCAGATTTGGTTCTTCAAATTCTTGAATCTCTTGCGCGGATCGAAAAGCAAATAAAAAATAGGCGGCTATTATGAGCGCCGCGATTATGGCGACGGCGATCAGCGGTTTTTGCCGCGATTTTTTACTTTTGATCGGCGCGGTTTGGGCATAGGTCGGTTTCGCGGCGGTAATTTTTAGCGAGTTGTCGTTTCGCAAAACGTAAGCTAGCAGATCGATCGTCTCGTTTCCCATATTTGCCGCGATAAAAAACTGATCCTTTAGGCGAAAAACCAATTCACGCTTGGTTTGCGCTAGATTTTCGGACTCTCTAATATCTTTTGCCGCGCCCATTTTGATCGCTATATGCAGTATATGCCGCTCTTTGCTGAAGCGTTTTCTAGCTTCCGTCGGCAGATAGGATTCGTATTTTGCGCAATTATCCAACGCCTCTTTGCCATAGCGTTTTACTATCGTTTGAATCGTTTCCGCAAAAGACGCGTCCATTTTTTTACACGCTATCGGGTAAATTGCCGTCGAATGGCGACGGGAATCTGTCGCCGCCGTTTTGCTCGCGATCGGTTTCGTCATCTGTTTCGTCGTTTTGCGTTTGGTTTGCGTCCGCTACGTTGTCGCGATCGCCGTCTGCCGAGGCGCTTGCGTTTGCTTCCTCGCGATTAGTTTCGTTATCCGCTTCGACCTCTTGCGTTTCATTTGCGTTTGGCGTTATATCGTCTTCTGTTTCGTTGTTCTCGGGGCTAATGTTTGCTTCCTCGCGATCGTCGCTGGCGTTGATCGTTTGCTCGCAATCGGTTTCGTCGTCTGTTTCGTCGTTTTGCGTTTCGTTTGCGTCCGCTAAATTGTCGCGATCGTCGTCTGCCGAGGCGCTTGCGTTTGTTTCCTCGCGATCGCCGGCGGCGATCGCGATTTCCAATGTTTGCGCGTCTTTTGGCGATTTAGCGATATAGATCGCAAAAAGCGCTAGCGCCGCCAACGTTAAAAGAGCGATTATTTTCAGGGCAAAAATCTCGTATGCTTTCTGCCCCTCGCGCTGTCGCGGCGTAACTGAGGCGATATTTGGTTTAGCGCCGTTTTTTGGCGCGTTCGAGGTTTGACTTGCTTTAGGATCGCTCGGCGCCTCTTTTTTCAGCGCAATTACTTTTGGCTCGCTCGACGTTGTTTCGGCGGGTTTAGGCGGCGGCGGTTTCTGCGCTTCTAGCTTCGCTTTCGCTCGTTGCGCGCTATCCTTGATCCGCTTCATATCGACGAGGATCGCCAAGCTGGAGTCGTCGCCTTTGCCCTTTTTCGCAAAGGAGTCGCATAACTCTTTAATCTGTTCGCAGGTGGAGCTGTAACCGTCGTTCGCGAAGGCGATAGCCGTTTGCAAATAGAGCTTATAAAGGTGTTTTTCATTGTCCTCTACAGGGTAGTTGTCGTCTATGCCGTCGCTGCACAAAAACAGCGCGACGGGCGGCTTGCTTTCGGACGCGAGATCGCAATAGACGCGCGGGCGGTCGTTCGCGTTGTAGTCGCAGATCGAGGTTGTAACGTTCAGAAAGCACCTATCGTCCCACGGCACGGGTTGCGTGAATGTTCCGTCCTCGTAGAGCGCGGTAAATCTCCCGTCGCCTATCTGAAATCCAAACCAGTAGTTTTCCGCAATCGCCGCGGCGATCAGCGTCGCGCCGTAGGCTTTGAACGCTTCGTCGCCGCCCTCGAATTTTTTACGATGTCTTTCGTCGCACCCGTCCAGCTCCTCTTTGGTAAAAGGGTTTTTGTCGTGGTCGCTTTCCACCTCGTATTGCCACAGGAGGACGACGTTTTTCAAAAGCGATCCGATCATCGCCGAGAGCGTCTCGCGATCGGACGGCTTGGGGCATTGGGAGACGAAATCGCTTATCGCCTTAATCGCGCACGCGACGGCAAGTTTTGCGCCCTTGTCGCTACGAAACGAGTTTGCCTCGCCGTGCCCGTCCGATACGACCGCGATTCGCAACGCGCCGCTTGAATACTGCGCGGAAGCGTCTTGGCATATCTTGCCCTCTTTTTCGTGGCTGGAGCCGATCGTCGTGTAGGCGAACGATTGATAATCGTTTTTCACCACTCGTCCCCGCCGTCTTGCGCGACCTCTACCTTGAACTCTCCTAACGCCTCGTTAAGCTCGTCTTGCTTTTGCGCGTCGGTAAAAGCGCCCGCGGCGGCGCTTCTGCTTGCCACTTGGGAGGCGCGAACGCTGACAAACTTGATCGCCTTTTTCAGCGCCGCGGCGCTATGCACGGTCAAGACCGCCTCGTGAGAGCCTGTGAATTCCGCCAAATTGTCGTAATCGGTTTCGTCGCCGCCAATCGCCACCGCCGCCTTAACGCCCGCCCTAAACCAATTGTTTTGCTTGAGCGCGTTTAGCTGGCTCTCCCACTCGTCCGTCGGAACGCCGTCGGAGAGCAGAAAGATCGCAGGGGCGTAAGAGCCTGTCGCCTCGCTCATAAACGCTTTGGCGGAGAGCTTCGCGTTCAGTTCGCGGCACGCCGCGCCGAAATCGGTAAGCCCGTTGGCGTAGATGGGATTCCAACGGAAGTTCGCGGGTTCTACGGGACCCGAGGGCGTAAGCCATCGCACGCCGTCCGAAAATTCCAGCGCCGCGATCTTGATTTGCGCGTCCGCGTTCTCCTCCGATAGCTCGCGCAACATGGGGATTACCTCCTCCATCGTCGAGTTCAACGTGCCGATCTTCGATCCGTCCATACTGCCCGAAGAATCGACGAGAAAGAACAACGTCATTGTCCGTCTGGGGATTGATACTTTGTCTAATAACGACATCTCTGCTCCTTGTTTAGATGATTTCCGCTTTGGAGTCGCCAAAGTCGATTTTGCAACCCTTGTTCAGGGCGATCGCGTTGTTGGGCTCAAGCGCGTTTTGGTCGATTTGCCACGTTTTTTCAGATTGGTTGTGCAGCTTATAGCCCGCGCTTTCGGCTATAACTTGCCCGATCTGCGTTTGAAAATCGTCGTCGTCTTTGTGGCTGTGGCAGGCGTAGAGTTTGGTTCTTTGGTGGATTGGCAGGTTGTATCGAGCGGTTTTTATATAGCCAAAAAACGGCGCTTTTTTGCCGCACTTATGGCAACCGTTTTGCGTTACGGGGTCCGCGAAATATACCTCGTTGCAAGCGCATTTATACACTTCGCCGCGCATTCTAATAAACAGATGAAGCCACTCGCGCTCTATGATTCTACGTAGGCGATCGCCCATTACCTCTTTGCTAAACGCCTTGATAAACTTCTCTTGAAGATAGTTTGGCAGAAGCGGAAAGCGCGCGATCGCGCCTCTGTGCAACCCTTGAACGGGGCGGTTTGACGAATCATTTGGATCGAATATAAAGATCGGGGTTTCGCCGTAGATTCGTCTTTCGTTTTTCGCGTCCATGCAGGGCGGGCAAGCGGCTTTGCCCTCTAGCGGGTGGCTATTTACCCAGAGCAAAAAGAGTATCACCGAAAGCGAGAAGCGATCGGATTGCGTATCTGGATCGCCGCCCTTGACTACTTCGGGCGCCATATAGCGCGCTTTGCCCGCTATGCCGCTGCTTTTGCCGAAGGCGGATACGTTGTCGTTGTCGCAGATAAGAACCGCGCCGTTTTTTGGGTTGATGAAAAAGTTGCCGTCGTTGAGGTCTTGGTAGCTGTAGCCTTTATTGTGAAGCTCTCTGAAACCGGCGACGATATTTAGCGAGGCGTTGCACATTGCCGTCAAGCCCGAGAAGGCGACCTTGCCGACTAGAAATTTTGAAAAGTCCGCATACTCTTTCGGGCGCAACGCCATAATGTAGCCAAACGTTTCGCGAGCGGGGTCGGTTATGTCCTCAGGCCAGAGAAAAGCGGTGGTGGGCGCGCCTATTTTTATGTTGTTTTCCAGATTTTCGGCAAACTTTTTGCGATCGCGAATGCGGTTGCCAAAATACCATTTGAGCGCTTTTCGCTCGCCGCCGTAATCAACTTCATAAACTTTGCCTTGCCCGCCTTCGCCAAGCTCTCTAATAACCTTCGCCGTTTTGAAATTTTTCGTCTGAACGGACGATCCGATCGTTAAGTTAGCCATCGGCGCGCCTTATCTAGCGCAAACGGCGTTTTGGGACGCGATACGCTTATTTTTACCGCATTAAGAACGAATGCGGGGGGGGGGGGGGGGC
>JAIRNH010000070.1 GCA_031258155.1 Helicobacteraceae bacterium
TTTTTGACCTCCGATAACGGATTAAGGATCGATCCAAACTGAATGAGTTGCATTGCAACAATCTCCTTCCTGATGAAATCAAAATTAGCGAATGCTAGATCGTCTCCGCTTAAATTAGCTTTTCTTGCCCAGTAAAAGCAACACGCAACGTTTGCCCGACAAAAGGCAATCTCTCTTTTTCGGTTTGCGCGCAAGTAAAAGAGGCGTTTTGCCAAGCGTCGAGCAAAAACGTCTATTATATTACCGCCGAGCGCGTTTGTCGTTCCTAAAACGGCGAGAGGCAAAGAGAGGTTTTTATCGCGAGCATTCGCTTTGATCGCCTCGCGTTTATAGCGAGGCAAAAAAGGTTACGCATAAACGCCGCGTTTGCTTAAAGAGAGCGGGAAGCGGCGTTTTACATTGGTTTAAGCGATCTGGTTGTCTTTCGTCTATGCGCCCCGCGCGAAGCGTAAGATAGTCTCCTAGCGTATTTTAGCTCGCGCGTTTTGTCTCATATACGCGTCGATAATCTCATTGGCGCTCTTATACCCAACGCCCAAAACATTGACTTTCACGCCAGCTTCCTCAAAGGCTCGCTTGGCGTTTTTGCACGCCTTGGCGGTTACAAGAATGGAGCAGTCGCTTAGAATCGCGGTCATAACCTTAAGCTCTTCGCGTTTGCTCTCATAGCCGCACTCTTCTAGCGGATCGTCGCTTTCGTGTTCGCACCCCGCTTCGGCTTCAAGATTTACGCGCGGATTGGCGCGAAGAGCTTCTAACTCTATAGCGCGAAACGCGCCGTTTCCTACGACGCTAAATACGGCGAAATATGGCGCGTGTCCGGCGTTTGCGAAAACCCTTAAACTATCGTCGTGAACTGGCGCCGCGATTTTCATTTTTTCTCCTTATCGTTTTTAAGCGGCGAGGCGCTCCAACTATCGCTTTTTAGCGCGCTCTTTGCGATCGAATACAACAGGTTAAGTTTAGCCGCGCCGCTAACCAACGCCGCGCCTATTAAATATCCGTTCGCAAACTCGCGCCAATTATCATAGCGAGCAATCGTAGCGTCGTATGCGTTTTTTATAAGCGCCAACGCCGTTTCTTCTTTAATATAGCCCTTTTCTAGGGCGAAACGCGCCACTACGACCAGCCTGCTAGCGTCCCACGCCAAAATCCCTTTTTTCAGGGAGTTCTGATCGATTGGAAAGTCGGGGTGCGTTTTCTTGCGCGCAACGGCTTTTGCTAAGCGATCGGCGCGCGCGCTAAGAAGCGGCGCGCTTGCAGCGTATCGCGCCGCCGCCGCGTTTTGACGCTCGCGCCTATTGGCGTATTTTAACGCGAGAAGTAAAATATCGTCAAAAAAGGCGCGATCGCCGCTCTGCCTTAGCCAGTCTAGCGTAGAAACCGCGCTCGATCTGTCGCCGATTCCCCATTTTTTCAACTCCAGATCAAGCCGATTGGCGCTTAATCCCGTCGCCACGCCGTTTGCGAAGCCTCCGATCTCCTCGCAGTAGATAAGCCCGAGCGACAACGCTCTTGAGAGATCGTCGCTTGTTTGCGGCGCGTTGGGGTTTTTTCTAAACTCCCTACGCGCCGCTCTTTTCATAAACCGCCGCGCGTTTGGATTAGCATATACGCATAGAGCCGCGCTCGCGATAACGCAAACAAGAAGCAAGCCCCCGCTCATAGCTATTTGAAACGATCGGCTTTCGTTATAAACGCGTTGGGCTCGAACAATCTGACGTTGTAAAGCGCCTCTTCGGCTTGATTAACCGAAACGTAAGGTCCGACGGCTACGCGGTTTAGCTCCTTCGCAAATACTTTGGCGTCGTAGCCCCTCTCGATCAGCTTGCGGCTCAAATCCGCTGCGTTTTGCGGATTGGAAAACGCGCCGATCTGTATCCAAAACGAAGCCTCCGCTTGGTCGTCCGTTGGCGCCTGTTCAAAGATTGGCTCCGTTTGCGGCGCGCTAGCGCTCGCTTCGTCTCTATAGATCGGTTCTATAGACGGAAGCGGCGTTTTGGGCATAGTCAGCGGCGTTTTTGCGGGGAGTTGATCGTTGGGAAAACGGCTGTCAATCAGATACTCGTCCTCTTTTGCCCAAGCCTCCGACTTAATAAAGTTATCGGCAAACGAGAGATAGGCAAAACAAAACGATATAAAAAGCAGGCGGATCATCTGTTCTCCTTTGCGACATTTTACAGCATAATCGTCAAAAAATCCGCGTTTATCTCGCTCCCCTCGCGGCGGCGTTCCACGCGGCTCGCAACGCGGAGCGATCCGCGACTTTGTCGTTCGTTTCATGCGCGATAATGGTATTTAGCAAAACCGTTGGGTGCGGCTCGTCGTAGCAGTTGCGCGCGTTAGCAAGCTCGCTATCCGCGCTTAGCGTCGTAGCCGCCACGCTTACGCCGCAGGCGATCAAAGCCGTAGCTTTACGCGCGGTTCCGTTTGGCTTTAGCGAAGCTATTACGCCCACGTCAAGAGCGCAAATAACGCTTAGATCGTCTTTGGCGATCGTTTCGGCAAGCGCCACGCTGGCGATATTATACTGACGGCACAGCCACATAAACGGCTCGATCTGCGCGTCGTCGTCGGTTAGGGCGATCAGTTTAAGATTTTTGTGGTAACTGCTAGTTAGCGCCTCTATCAACAGTTTGTGTCCGCTATGCTCGCTAACGCCGCCCATAATGCCTATTAGCACGTTCTCTTCTCTTAAACCTAGCCTGGCGCGGACTTCGGCGCGATATTTTCGGCGATCGGACTCCTTGAGCGGATCAAGCCCGCCATAAACGACGAAAACGCGATCGCTTTTTACGCCGTAGCGTTCGATCAGATCGTTTTTTACCGCTTTGCTCGCGGCGATAACGCGCTTGGCTCTTTTAATCCAAGCGATCTTTTCGCCTATTTCGCAAACGGCGTTTATAAAGCCCGCGCCTTTTAACTGCGACGAGGCGCAAGGCGTTTCGCCGTAGCTAACGAGCAGATCGACTTTGAAACGGCTTTGCAACGCCTTAAACGTGGCTCGCTGGTGGAGATACGCCAACAAGCCGCTTTTTGCCGATAAGATCGTCTCTATCGGCGCCTTGGCGGCTTTGACCTCTCGCGCGATCGGCGAGTTTGCCGCCAGCGCGATCCTTACGTCGTGTCCGTCTTGCCGCAACGCGACGGCTACGTTTAGCGCGTGCCATACCGCGTCGTTATACTCGCGCTCAAAAAGCGCAAACAGAATGTTCATAAACCCTTTGCCAAAAACAGGAATTTTTTAAGCGCCTTAGCGGCTTTTTTATCGATTCGATATTCTAGCCTATTTAGATAAGCGCTAATCTCATCGACGGCTATTTCGCTCTTTTTAGCGCGATCTTGCAGGATAAATTGCGGAACGCGCCGCGTCATTCGGCGGAAAAACTGCTTTTCGATCCGCTTGATCAGGCGATCGCCCTTTGTGTAGCATAGCCTTGCGAACACAAACGGCGATTTGTGTCGTTTCTGCCACTCCAACGCCAGATCGATCGCCTTCGCGCCGCCTACAAAGAGCTTTAGCGCCTTGTCGCCGATCGCCACGCGCCCTTTAAGACCGAGCAGTTTAGCCAGCGCGTTGGAAGTTTCCGACTCCTCGTCGGCTCTAAAATCGCCCTCCAGCACAAGCACGCTTGTAACTTCGTTGTGCGCGATAAGACCGATATTCGCGCCCTTTTGCTTGCGGCTGCGGATACTAGAGATTATCCCCGCGTCGATCGCGCGCCGCTTATATAGGCGGTTAATCGCGCTTGGAGGTCCTTTTTTGAAGTTGCTCATCTGCAGAAGCCGCGGGTGATAGCGTTTCAAAAAAACGTAAAACGGCAGTAGATTAAGGTAGTCGATTCGTCCGAAAATCATCGTGTTCTTTTAGCATAAAAATCATTTTTGAAGCTCTCCCACTCGCTCTTTAGGATCGCCTCGCGCGCGCGGCGCATAAGGTTCAGGTAGTAGCGCAGATTGTGGAGCGTGGCTAGGCGGTAGTAGGTAAGCTCGCCCGATCTAAACAGGTGATTTAGATAGCCGAGCGAGAAGTTTTTACAGGTATAGCAGTCGCACGAGGGGTCGATCGGGGCGTTTTCAAGAGCGTGTTTTGATTGCTTGACGTTTATTTTGCCAAAACTTGTAAAAAGCGTCCCGTTGCGGGCGTTGCGCGTGGGCATTACGCAATCGAACATATCGATCCCGCGATCGATCCCCTCGATCAGGTTTTCGGGCGTTCCAACGCCCATAAGATAGCGGGGTTTGTCGTTTGGCAAAAGCGGCGCGGTAAAATCGATCGTTTGATACATCTCCTCCGCGCTTTCGCCCACGCTAAGCCCGCCGATCGCGAAGCCGTCGAAGCCAAAGCCGTTATACTCTAGCGCCGTCAGCTCCGCCGCGCTTTGGGCGCGAAAACGCCCGTTAGTCCCCCCTTGGACGATCGCAAAGAGGTTTTGCGTTAGCGCGACGCCGTTTTCTTGCGCCTTGCGGTGGTATTCGAGCGATTGGCGCGCCCACGCGCCGGTGCGATCGATCGACTCGCGTATGCGCTTAGGCTTTGCGGGCAGCGCGGGCAGATCGTCTAAAACCATCATAATATCGCTTCCTAGCGTATGCTGAACGGCTATTACCTTTTCGGGCGTGAAAAAATGAGCGCCGCCGTCGATATGGCTCCGAAACCGCACGCCCTCGTCGCTAATCTTCGCGCTTTTGAGACTGAAAGCCTGAAAGCCGCCGCTGTCGGTTAGGAATAATCCGCCAAATTTCGTCCAGCCGCGCAATTTTCCAAAACGCTCCGCCGCCTCCGCGCCCGGACGCAGATAGAGATGATATGTGTTAGCTAGGATAATTTGCGGGCGCAAAATCTCGTTTAGGTCGATCGCGTCCAGCGATTTGACCGCCCCCGCGGTGCCTACGGGCATGAAAACGGGCGTTTGGATCGATCCGTAAGCGCACTCGATCAGCCCCGCGCGGGCGGTTTTGCAGGTAGCCTCTAACGTAAAACGCATTAACTTTTTATCAATTCGTCAAACCGAGCGAGAATAAAAGGCGGGATCGCGAAAGCGGCGTTGTGCGTTTCCGTCGAGTAATAGCTCAGGTCGTCTAACATATCGGCTTTTTGCAATTTAAGGTCGGCGGTTGGGTGAAACCTGTCGGAGGCAAACACAAAACCGCTTACCGCCCCGTCTAGCGGCGCGAACGCGCTAAGGGCGCAGGGTATGACAAAGCGCCGCGATCGGTAGGCTTTCAGATGTTCCGCCTCCAACGCGCCGAAGGCTTTAAGCAAAACGCCGCGATCGGTTAGTTTCGCAAGCGCCGTTTTAGCCTCGTCGCCGTTTGGCTTTTGCGTTCTTAAATCGACGATTAAATCAAACCTATCCTCTAAATCTTGCGCGTTGATCGCGATCGAACCCGTTTTCCACGCTATATTTTGATCGTAAGTAAAATCCGCGCCGCGAAACGAGCAGATCGTTATGGCGACGTTGTGTTTAGCTATTTCGTCGATCAAAGTTTTGTCTATAACGTCGCCTAAAATAAGCGCCGATTTCGGCTCGTCGATAACGCACAGCGGTATATGCGCCGCTATCTCCGCAACAATTGTTTTCATAGTCATAGCGCCGATTTTAGCGCCGAGCGGTTGAAGCGGTTTTATTGACGCAAGGTTAAAATCGCCTCTTTAATTAAAGGCGCGATAATGGATTACAAACAGGCTGGAGTGGATATAGAGGCTGGAAACGCTTTTGTGGAGGCGATTAAACCGGTGGTGAAATCTACTTTTACAAGCGGCGTTTTAGGCTCGATCGGCTCGTTTTCGGGGGCTTTCAGACTGCCCGAAGGATATAAAAAGCCCGTGTTGCTCGGCGCAACGGACGGCGTGGGGACGAAACTAAGGCTGGCGATCGACGGCGGGATTTTGGGAAGCGTCGGCGTCGATCTAACGGCGATGTGCGTAAACGATCTGATATGCAATCGCGGCGAGCCGCTGTTTTTCTTGGACTACTACGCGACGGGCAAGCTCGACGCAAACGAAGCAAAAGCCGTCGTGGAGGGGATCGCCAAAGGGTGTATAGAAGCCGAATGCGCGCTTATCGGCGGCGAAACCGCCGAAATGCCCGGAATGTATGGCGCCAAAGATTTCGATCTGGCGGGATTTGCCGTCGGAATCGCCGAAGAAGACGAGATAACCAACCCGCCGCGCCTACAAGAGGGCGATACGCTGATCGCGCTACCAAGTAGCGGATTGCACAGCAACGGCTTTTCGCTGGCGCGAAAACTGCTATTTGAAAAACTTAACATGAAATTCGACGATCCTTTCGACGGCGCTACGCTGATCGAGGTTTTGCTAAAACCCACCGAAATATACGTTAAACGTTTCAAAGCGCACAAAACGCGCGTAAAAGCTCTGGCGCATATTACGGGCGGCGGCATCGTGGAAAATCTGCCGCGATCGCTAAGTCAAGGGCTTTGCGCCGTAGTGGAAAGCAAATCAATCAGATCGCAGGAGATTTTCAAGCTGATGAGCGGCTATGTCGCTAAAGAGGAGATGTTTAGAACCTTCAATATGGGCGTAGGCATGATATGGATTGTCGATAAAAACGACGCGGAGGCAATCGCCGCTTCCGTCGGCGGCTATATAATCGGGCGTTTAACGTCCGGCGATCGTTCGGTTAAGTTTGTCGGCTAAATCGCATTCTAGCCGCGTTAAACAAGTTTCGCCTTAGACGCTTTGCCGTCGCGAGGCTAATCGGCGCTCTATTTCGCGTAGGTTTTAGCGCGATCGTAAAGCGATTTTACGCTTGATTGGATCGGCTTAAAACCTTAGCTTTTAAGTTTCTTTTTATTATAATCCCGCTTGCAAAATCACAGAGGGACTTAAAATAATGAGCAGAAAAGTTGTAACGATGCGAGCCGTTTCGCTCGTAACCTCTCTAGTTATTGTCGCTTTGATTAGCGGCGGATGCGAAGACAAGTCGGCTGGATCGGCTACTAAATCGGCTACGCCGCCGCCCGCGACTACGACGCCGGCAACGCCTCCGCCTGCGACGACCACGCCGCCAGCGACTACCACGCCTCCGACGGCGACAACTCCGCCTGCGACGACCACGCCGCCCGCGGCGAGCGCTCAAAAAGACGGACCGACGCTTTTTAGATCGTGCGTGGCATGTCATGGTCCCAAAGCGGATAAATCTGGCATGAACAAAGGTCGCCCGCCTTCTACTATGACCAAAGAGGAGATCGTTACCGCGCTTAAAGGCTATAAAGCCGGCGCTAATAACGCCTATGGAATGGGCGCTCTGATGAAGGGCAATATGGCTCCGTTCAGCGAAAAAGATATAGAAACCGTAGCGGCGCATATCAAAACGCTCAAATAGACCTAGCCGCGAAGCCGTCTATCTAGGCGGTTTAGAGCGCCTTACATACGCAAAACCGTCCATAAAACGGACGGTTTATGCGTTCGCCTCGTATCCCCCGTTGGGCTGATTTTGACGGATCGAAACCGCGAAGCCTCTATTGCAAAATACGGTTAATCTATCTAACCGCTCGAAAAACCAACCGAGTTTTAGTTCGCGAAATATAAAAGCCGCGTTAATAGACGCGAATTAACCTTGCGAAAAGGCTGGAAAGACGGCGAGCCGCATAGTCGTAAAGCGTTACGAAGCAAAGAGGGGTTTTGTCGATAGATAAACGGCGGGAGAGGGGGAAGGTAAGGCAATCTCCCGCACGTTCATATTAAATTCTACAAAAACAGCGTGGCGTTTTTGTGATTATTATAGTTTCGAGACGTTTTTGGATAGGTAATCCGCTACGCCTTTATGATCGGCTTTCATGCCCTCTTCGCCTTTATGCCAACCGGCGGGGCATACTTCGCCGTGTTCGTTGGTAAATAGCACGGCGTCAACGACTCGCAGGGTTTCATCTACGTTGCGCCCGATCGGCAGATCGTTAATCGTCGCGTGCCGAATCGCCTTGTCTTTCGCGTCGATAACGAAAGTGGCTCTAAAAGCGACCGCTCCCGGATGTTCAACGTCGTAAGCTCTAACGATGGCGTGATTAACGTCCGCCACGATCGGAAACTGCACTTGACCGATACCGCCGCTATTAACGGGGGTATTTTTCCACGCCCAATGAACATGTTCGCTGTCGATTGAAACGCCTATCACGTTAAAACCGCGCTCTCTGAACTCTTTGACGCGCTTGTCAAAAGCGATAATCTCGGACGGGCAGACGAACGTAAAATCCATAGGCCAGAAAAACAGAACCGCGCCTTTGGGTCCTATATTCTTATATAGCTCAAAATCCGCGATCTCGCCGGAAGGTAAAACGGCTTTCGCCGTAAAGTTGGGGGCTTGCGTTGTTACAAGCGACATGATAGTCTCCTTCAATAAATTTTAACGTTGGCAGCTTAGCAAAAAAGCTCTTAAATAATAATAATTATAAATTGAAGCGCGATCGCGCTTTGCAAAACGCCTTCGAATAACGGCGCGATATAGCGAGCCGCGCGTCTAACGCCGCCGATTAAAATCCGACGCTTTAGCGGTAACCTGCTTGAACGGGGCGGAAAGTTAATCGTCAAATTTAACGGCGGCGGCGGCAACCCACATTTTTCTACCGTCGATAAGAACCTGCGCCGCGTCGATTTTTAGCGACCAAATATAAACTCTCGCCTCAAGCGTCCTAAAACACCGCCCCATCGCCAAATAACTCGCCATAGAGGCGCGGTCGCTTTTCGCGGCGAATTCAAAGGTATCCCTTAGCCACGCCTCGCGCGAGCAGGCGAAGTGATCTTTGCGCAACCAAACGACCGCCGGCGATTCGGCGGCGGCGCAAATAAACGCCGAAAGCATACAGATTAGAAATATTTTTTTCATCGCGGCTCCTTGGCGCAGGTTTTGGCGGTTGGGACGCGTCGCAACGCTTTTAGGGAACTTCTCTTGACTCTCATCGCTAATCCTTTGCGTAAATGTTGGCGATCTCCTCTAGCTTTTCTCGCGTTTGCGGCGAATCGGGCAAACGCAAAACCTTATGCCTGCCCGCCTCGCCGCGCGCGATCGCTATAGCGCCTTTTGCGATCTTAAACGTTTTTGCCATAAAAGCGATTAACGCCGCGTTTGCCTTGCCGTTTTCAGGCGCGGCGTTGATTTTTACCGCTAATTCGCCGTTTCGAACGCCTACGATCATATCTTTTTGCGCGTTCGGCGTCGCCTTGATTTTAAGCTCGATCGCGCCGGAAACGTTAGCAAACATAATTTAACGCCGCCTCGAACGCCTCGCGATCGACCGCGCCTTTAATTTTAGGTTTTGGCGCGCTCAACGCCTGCCTTAACGATTCGGCAAGACGCTCGCTAGAGGAAAAAATCACGCCGCTAATCTCCGCAAACAACGCTTTTTGATGAAAGATATGCTCGCCCGTTACAATCTTGCAACCAAAATGCGCCGGTTCTATAGGATTATGCCCGCCTTTTGGCGCAAAAGCGCCGCCCAGCGCGACAATATCCGCGATCGCATAGAGATCGATCAGCAGTCCCATAGCGTCGATCAGCGTTACTTGCGCGTCGCCCAGCGCGTTTAAATCGCTAAATCTTTCAACGCTAAGATCGCTCTCTTTGGCGATCTCCGAAATCTCTCTCCACGCCGCGTTAAAGCGATCAAAGTGGCGCGGGACGATAAAGAGCCTCCCTCCAATCGCGCTCCTAATCCACGCGCGCAAAATAAGCGCCTCCTCCCCTTCGTGCGTGCTGGCGGCGACGACCGAAAGAACCGAAGGTTTAGAAAAACCGCGCGTCGTTTGCGGAATCTGCAAGAGCTTGATATTGCCTAACGTTAGAACGTTTTTCGCGCCAAGCGCGATCAGCCTATCGCGATCGGCGTCGCTTTGCGCGTAAATAAAATCGATCCGTCCAAATACCCGCTTATAAAACCAGCGCAGGCGATTGTATCTTTTAAGTCTGTTCGCGGGGATACGCGCGTTGATAAGCGCGGTTGTGGCGCCGCGTTTTTTAGCGTAGGCAAACAACGAGAACCATAGCTCCGCGTCGAAAACGATCAGCGCGTCTTGCCGCCTAATCCAAAGCGGCATAAAGTTTTCAAACGGCAAGACGCGAATCGACTCGCCGCGATATAGCCTATTCGCCTCTTCGTAGCCGGCTTTAGTAGTTACGGATATGCAAAATCGCTTGTTTTGCCGCCGAATATACTCCACAATCGGCGCGATCGCCCTAACCTCGCCGAAGCTCGCGCAGTGTATCCAGACCCCTTTTTTTGAAAACGGCGCGCTGAAACCGCCGAAAGGAAGCGCTCTTAATAGCAAAAACGATCGCGCCTTGCTTGAAACGGCGGCGGCGAACGCCAAAAACGGCAGGCTTAGCGCCCAAACGACCCACGCCGTCAATATATAAAAAAAGTTAAACATCGAGCGCTCTTTAGCGTCGGTTACGCCGCGTCTTTTTTATCTTCCGACTTTTCGTCCTCTTTGACGTAAAGAATGCAACCGCAACTTGGGCAAGTTACGATCTCTTGAGAGGCGATCACCTCGCTATAGACTTTATCGCTAATTTTCATAAAGCAACCGTAGCAGGCTTGTTTTTTAACGGGAACAACTACGCGATCGCCCGCCCAGCGACGGATTTTCGCGTAAAATCCAAATACCTTCTGCGGAATCTCCGCGACGAGCTTATCTCGCTCTGCGACTACCGCGTCGCGCCTTTTGCCTAACTCGGCTAACGCGTCGGCGTTCTGCTTTCTCGACTCGCCGACTTGCGACTCTATTTCAATAATGCGCGTTTTAAGTTTGTCAATCCGCGCTTTTTGATCGCCTTCGTCTTTTTGTATTCTTGCGATCTCCTCATTGATAAAAGTTACCTGTTCGCGCGCTATGTCCTCCTCTAGCGAAAGCGCCTTGACTTCGCGCTCGCTTTTCAGATCGCCGCTTTTTTTCGCGTGTTGAGCGAGCTTGACCGACTGCTCGGCTAAATGCGCCTCGTGCTTGGCGATTTTGGCGCGGTTTTCAACGATAATGGACTCCGTTTCCTCGATCTGCCGTTTGGCGCGGTTTTGCTCGTCCAACAGCGCGTTTAACGCGCCGTTGATACGCTCCTCTTCGGGCAGAAAATCGTCGATTGTCTTATCCAGATCGCTAAGATCGATCAGTTGTCTTAAGTGTTTGTTCATCGTATCCCGTCGGAAAATGGATTTTGCGAAGGCGCGATTATAGCGTTTATGCCCTTTTCTTCCAGCGCCAAACGTAGCGCCTCGCCAAAAAACCGCTCCGTTTCATAGTGTCCCGCGTCGATAACGCCGATTCCAAGCGTTCTTGCTTTGATCGCGTCGTGATACTTCAGATCGCCCGCGATCAAAATATCGCACTCGATCTCGCCGATCAAACCGCCGCCGCTTCCGCAACAAAACGCGATCTTGTAGCGATCGCGTTTCGCGGGCTGGACGATCGATCTAACGCCGCCAAAAGCGGTTTTCGCAAGCTCTATAATTTGCTCAAAACTAAGCCGCGTCTCGTGAAAGCAGGCGAAGCCCTCGCAGGAAAACTCGCGCCAGCCTAAAATCTCGCGCGCGACAAATCGATTTAGACTGCTTTTATCAAAGTTTGTGTGCATAGCGATTAGCGTCGCGTTTTTCATGATCAAATCGCGGATTAGTAGCGCGGGATATTGGGCGAAATTAAGCGACTTTAACGGCGAAAAAATTAGCGGGTGATGAGCGATCAACGCCGCGCCGTTTGGCAGAGCATCTATAACTTTCTTATCCGCTTCCAAAGAGAGATATATTTGCGATATTTTAGCGTCGAGATCGCCTATTATTAAACCGCTATTATCCCAAACCTCCTGCGTATCAAAGGGAGAGATCAGATCGCATATATTTAGCAGTTCCTTAACGATCATCGGCTATCTTTTATTGGAACATATCCGCCGTCCTCGATCAACGCCTGACCTTGATCGCTTAAAAACCAATCGATCAGTTTTTGCGCGTTTTGACTTATATCGTTCTTTTTGCCGACGATATAAAACTCTTCGATTAGCGGATACGATCCGTTTTGTATATTCTCGATCGTAGGCTCCACGCCGTTAATCGCTAATAGGCGCACGCCTTCGGC
>JAIRNH010000071.1 GCA_031258155.1 Helicobacteraceae bacterium
TAGCTTATAATCGATCGGATCGTGAAGCGTCTGCGTTCGCGCGTTGCGCCAAAATCTATCAAAGCCTAGTTCGCGCGTGGTGGCGCGAGAGCCTAGCGCCTCGAATATCCCGCTTGTAAGCGCCGTTTGCGTCATGCTAAACGCTTTAAGACCGGCAAACGCCGCGCCAATGGTAATGCCTACGTATATTTGGCTCTCAGCCGCCATAGGAGCGCCCTCGCTTGATTTTTAATGCAGATAACGCTATGGTTGCGAGTATGAGAGAAGATATAGAAACGGGCGTTTTAGCCGCCATAGCAATGTTTTTCAACGCCGCCGCGCCGACCGCGCTGGCGGTAAGCGAAGCGACGGTGTCGCCCGACCTGTTTGCGATCGCGGTCGTTTTCTTTATAATCCTTCTCATAAACGTCCCTTTATCTATGCTCTTCTATCCGTTAGTGGCGCTTGAGATGTTGGCTCTTAAGTGCGTTTTTAGCCTCTTTCGCCAGCTTTACAAAATCATTTGTCGACATCTCCAGACAATCCCTAAACCCTTGGTGCAGAGCGAAGCCTAAAAGGGCGATCCCTCTTAGGCAATCGTCCCACTCTAGGACAAAAAATCCTGTATTTAGAAAGCATATTAGGCTATACTCCCCCCATGGAAATCAAAGAAGTACACATAGCGCATGCGATCAATACGCTGATAGTGTTTTGCATGTGCGCGTCGGCGATTACCGGCTTTGCCGACGCTTTGGCAATGCTTCTCTGCGCCTTTTTCGTTGCGTTTTTGCTGGATTTGTTTCTCTTCCCTATTCAAGCCCCGCTCCTCGTTATAGCGTTTATGATTTGCAAAAGCCGCAAACAACGCAACGCCGCCGCTCAGCCGTAACCCTTTCATCTTTTCGGACTCCAGCTTTTGGCGATCTCTCGCGCCTCTTTGCAAAGTTTTGCTAACTCTTTAGTTGTCATCGTTAAACAATCTCCAAACCCTTGATGCAGGATTGCGCCAAGTAGAGCGACCGCCCGTAGGCAATCGCCCCAGCTCAGGACAAAAAACCGACTACCGCCTTTTGCAACTTTATGGGATACGCAAAATCCAGCCGCGCAATATATGTTTTTGATGGCGAAAGTAAAGGCAAAAGCGCAAAAATAGGCGGTTAGGGGGTAATTATAAACCGAAGCTCGTCGGAGGAAAAAAGATAAACAATATTACTACTGCGGGGATAGTGTAAAAGCTGAACCTAAAACAATCGCGTTACGAGATTATAGACGGGGGATTAAAATGAGAGGCGGCAGGGCAGAAATCAAACCTGCGACCCGACACGGGACAAAACCCGTTTTAGCTCTACCATAATCGCTGGGAAAGTCAAGAGCGCGTCGAAAGACGGAAAATCGCTCGACTTAGGCTATCTACAAAACTCTATAGCCAAAGCTATGGAGAGCGGCATAGGCTATAAGGAGTGGATAAAATCAACCGCTCCAGCGAGAGATATTTGCGGTTGGATGGGTAAGCAAACCATAACCGATCCTCGCACAGGCCAAATCAAAACAATCAACGTTAATAGCCGCAGACTGAAAATTACGTTTGAAACCAATATGCGCGTTGGTTACGCGATACAAAGAGAGGCTACGGCAAATAAGATCGAAGGGTTAGATTATAGGCGATACGTTTGCATGATGTTGCCCACCAGCCGCGACGAACACAAAAAAATGCACGGAATAGTGTTGCATAAAAACGACCCGTGGTGGAAAATAAACACGCCGCCCAATGGTTGGAACTGCCACTGCAAAACGATGGCGATTAGCGAAGAGGAAGCCGAAATCAGAGGATTAGAGATAAGCAAAAGTCCGTTCGAAAATATCGCCGATAAGGATTGGGCTTATAACCCTAGCGACCCTAATCAGGGATGGGACAATAAATCAACCCCCGCAATAGATCAACAGCCAGATTATAAGAGCTACGGAAGACCCGATCTGCGCGACGTTAAAAAGAGCAGAAATCCCGCACCCGAATTGTTAAATGCTGGCAAGAATGCGGATGAGGCGCTAGAGATTATGTCTAAGGCGATACTAGGCGATAAAACGGAGATGTTTGTCGATACGCCGGCAGGCAAACAGCTAATTGCGAAAGAGTACTTGAGACATAGCGTCAACAGACGCTTTGCCGAAAGAGAGCGTTACGCAAATTATGTGTTACCCACGCTGAAAAATCCCTATGAAGTATATCTCACTCAATATGCCGACGGAACAAAAAGAATGCGATATATCGGACTATTTGACAAAGACAAGGCTTTTTTAGCGATTACGCTTATGCGCGACGGCGGAATACTCTGGAACGTTATACCAGCGAGTAGCAGATACGCGGACAAAAACAGAAAAGGTTGGCTGATCTATGGGAAATAAAATAACGCTTGGGCGCATGCCTACAACAATCGACGGCTTGTTGACTACCTTCGGCTGGTTAGCTCCCGTCGGAAACCCGCCTCTCGACCCAAGCGCTTCCGGCAATTATGCCCCGTTTGCCGCCGAAAGTCAAGTCAGGTTGCATTTTATGCGGCGTTTTTCTTGCAAAACCCCAAGAAACAGGAGCGTTAAACTATGACCTTGCCTAATCTTTTTACGGAAACCCCGCAGCAGATCATAGATCGTATGATAAGCAGAGTGCGGGAGCTTGACCCCTCGTATATACCATACCCAGCGGACGATCCGCACCTTATCTTAGAGGCGGCTACCGACGAGATAGGTAAAATCCGCAATCCGAGCGCGCCAAAATCTATCAAAGCCTAGTTCGCGCGTGGTGGCGCGAGAGCCTAGCGCCTCGAATATCCCGCTTGTAAGCGCCGTTTAACTAGCGGCGCAACTTTTGCGCGATCCGCTCTGCCACTTTTTGATTTATTGAATATCGCCAATCTTTAAGCTGATATTATTACCAAATCTCAAGAGAAAGGTTATTATGAGACAAAAGGCATTTATATTTGGCTCTGGCGGCACGGCGAAGATGATTTTGCCAAGCGTAGAGCAAAAATACGACGTTATCGGGTTTTTAGACAACGATCCGTTGCGTCATAGCGCCAAACGGGGGGGGGGGGGGGGTAACCCTTAACGGCAAAGACATTTTTCCTCCCAACGCGGTTTGCGACTACGATTACGATCTGATCATAGTGGCGACCCTAACAGGTATCGAATCCGTTCCAAAACAACTTGTAGCGCTTGGCGTCGATAGGAATAAAATCAGTATCGATTACGCGCTCGTTCCTCTTAGAGCTAGAATTATATTTCTTGAAAAACTAGCCCAGATGTTTGATGAAGCGCGCATAAACGGCTCGGTAGCCGAAGGCGGCATTTTTCAAGGCGATTTCGCAAAAGAGATCAACCGCGTTTTTCCCGACAAAACGCTGTATCTGTTCGACGCCTTTGAGGGTTTCGATAAAAGAGACGTAGCAAAAGAGGTGGCAGACGGTTTAAGCGAGTCCGATACGGTCAGCTATTTTAACGCCACTTCCGAAGAGATAGTGAAAGCCAAATTGCCCCATCCCGATCGGTGCGTAATCAAAAAGGGCTATTTTCCCGAAACGGCGGCGGGCGTAGAAGATCGCTTCTGCTTTGTCAATCTCGATTTTGATCTATACGATCCAATACTAGCGGGGCTTGAGTTCTTTTACCCGCTTATGACGGAGGGCGGCGTAATCTTGATTCACGACTACTTTAATCCGTTTTACAAAGGCGTAAAACTGGCGGTCGATGGTTTTGCGAAGGCAAACGACGCTCGTCTGCTACCCGTTGGCGACGGATTTAGTATAGCGGTATTACGTTAATTGTCTATCTTACGCCGCCGCTATATGCGACAAAGCGTTGCGGACGGCTATTAGGCGCTCTATTCGCCGACGAAAACTACGCCGATCGCTTGCGACACAGCGCTTGATTTTGTAAGCGCAAGGATAAAAACGCAACCGATCAACACGGCGCGGCTTTTGATTTGGACGCGCGAGATATTACGCCGATCTTTATCGTCGGTAATCCGCCGCGCGGAGTTTATATTCGCCGCGATCAAAAGCATTTGCTTGCCAAAAGGATACGTTTCCGCTCGGCGGACGAGATAGGTATAGCTTATGATCTGAAACGCGCGGCGATCGCGGATAGATTCCCGCCTTCCTGAGCGCCCTATTGCGCGCCTTGCGCTACTATTGAAGGGGGGGGGGGCTTCTGGAATGACAATTAGATTAAACGGTGATCTGGCGAAAATTGCGAGAGATGGATACCAGCGCTTTCACGGGTATGACAAATAAGGGACAGTATAGCGCGGGTTAAAATATTGGCGGCGGTTGGTTTGCCATTTGGCGGTTTTGTCGCGCCTGTTAGGCGCTATTGTTAAGGCTCTTTTATGTCTTGAATAGGCGGGCAATCGTTTCGCTTAGTAGCGTTTTGGCATAATTGCGCCCTTCAAAGCGCGGAAGTAGCTCAGGGGTAGAGCTTTTGCTTCCCAAGCAAAAGGTCGCGGGTTCGATTCCCGTCTTCCGCTCCATTAACGTTAGTTTACGCCGCGCGCCCAGCGGTCGCTTTGAAGCCAAAACGCCGCTTGCTTTCGCAAAATCCGTTCTGTTTTGGCGTGTAAAAACAGAGCGCGGCAACCGAAACAATAGATCGCGCGCGCCGCGAAAAATATAGAAAAAATAGCTATACTTTTGGGCGATATTGCGCTTTTGGCGCGTCAAAATGGAGTCGCTATGAGTTTTGAAGCCTTTGTGGACGCCGAATTACCAAGAGCGATCGGCGGTTTTGTCCGCCGCAAGGCGCTGTATAACGGCGATACGAGTTTTGAAGGATACGAGCCGTGCAGCTTTTTCGCGATCACCTCTTATAAAGATCGCGCGCCGACGCTTAAGTTGCTGCTTGACGACGGCTCGCTGTTTTCGTTTATGCCGATCGACTGTTTTACCAGCTTAACGCCGCAAGAGACGCAAGCGCAGACGCTAGATATGGAGGATTTAGCCTATAAAAACTGCCCCGATTATGGTTTTGCGTTCTCGTCTCCAAAGTTCTTGCAAGGCAAGATCAACTGCTATTTTCCGCGCCGAGATCAGTGGTTTGAGGCGGAATATATCGCCTCGCTAGATTGGCATCGCGGCAATCTTATTATGCATATATGCCATCTTGAAAACGGACAGATCGCCATCTTGCCAAGCCACAAAATAAAATTCCACGACGGGGCGCGGGAGTTCAAGCCCTATCGCAAAATTACAAGCGTCTGGGAGGTTGGCGTAAGCGGTTGGGAAAACGGATCGAAGGTATAGCGGCGGATATTGCGCGAGCGTCTAAAGAACGCTTGGATGCGCTAAACAAATACCCCTTCCGCTCCAAATTTGATCGCATTAACCAAAACAAAAAAAACGCGGGTGGGGTTGCAAGACGCGGTTATCGCGACGTTTGAAAACGCTTAGCGCTATCGCGATTGCTTGAAGCTAAAAAACGCGCGACGAGCCGCCTATCGATATTTAGCGCCGCAATTTTCACGTTTCGTTTTTGCTGTCGTCGCGGGGATCAAGATGAACCGTGATCAACCATTTGGCGTTTGGCTCTAGCGCGGAGATCGCGTTTTCAACGTAATCGCTGGTATCGTGCGCGTCGTTTAACGAAATAGCTTCGCTAAAAACCAAATGCACCTCTACGACGTAAGTTTTAGCGCTTTTACGCGTTCGCAGGTAGTGATAGCCGCTGGCGCGCGGCGCGTTCCTTACGACCTCGCGTATTCGGCTCAAAAGCGGCTCCTCTATGGCGCGATCCATCAGCGTCAAAACGCCTTCGCGAGCGATTTTGTAAGCGCCGACGGCGATAAACAGCGCGATCGCGACGGATACCGCGCCGTCTATAAAGTGAAAGCCGCTTGCGGCGATCAGCCCAAGCGAAGCGATAACGCCGACGTTTGTCCATAGATCGCTTTTATAATGAAGCAGATCGGCGCGAACGATTAGCGATTTGGTTTTTTTGTGCGCGAGCGTTAATCCCGCCACGATACAGGCGGTCGCCGCCGCCGAAACGACCATAGTTAAAATAGCCGCGTTAAGCGCTTCGATCTGTTTATCGTCGATCAGATTACGGACGCTTTGATAGACGATAAACGCGCTAGAACAGGCGATCAATACCCCCTCGATCAACGCGGCTAACCCCTCGATCTTGCCGCGTCCGTAGTTAAAAGTTTCATTGGGGTTTAGCTCGCTCTGTTTCACCGCGTAGTAGTTGAAAAGGCTCATCGCCATATCCAGAAAAGAGTCGATCGCGCTGCTGATAACCGCCATACTGCCCGTCAAAATCCCAGCCGCAAACTTTGCGATCGCGAGCAAAAAAGCGGCGGCGGTCGTTAAGATCGTGGATTTTCGCTCGATACTCATCGCCATATTTTGGGCAGCCTTAACGCGGTTTTCATCTGTTTGGCGATAGCTGAAACCTCTCCGCCAAAAAAGAGCGAATGGGCGATCGCGCCTTGAAAAGCCAACATATCTTCGCCGTCTTTAGCGTCAATTCCGAGCGCTTTGGCAAGCCGCAAAAACGGCGTTTCAACGCCGTATATAACGTCGTAAGCCGTCTTGGCGCCCGATAGGTATGCCTTAAGCGCGTCTCTCTCAAGCGGCAGATCGCCGTCTTTTAGCCCCGCGCTCGTCGTATTGACTACGAGATCAAAACGCTCTTGCGGCAAGTTGCTCCAGCCAAAAATCCGCGCGCCGTTTTTAGCGAAAAACTCAAGCCGCGCTTCGCTTCGATTGACTACCGACGCGGCTACGCCTTTATCTATCAGCGCGATCGCGATCGCCCTCGCCGCGCCTCCCGCGCCCAAAATCAACGCGCTTTTAACGCCGCTTAAAGGCGCGATCGACGCTATAAACCCCTCCGCGTCGGTGTTGTAGCCCGCGACGCGACCCTCTTTTTTCACCCAAGTATTGACCGCGCCGATCTTTTTTGCGCCGGACGTTATCTCGTCGGCTTGCGCAAAAGCCGCCTCTTTGTGCGGCAGAGTGATATTCGCGCCGTAAAGGCGGTTAGCCTCGAATATCTCGCGCAATTTATAGCCGTCCTCGACGCGCAAACGGGTATAGACGGCGGCGATCGCGTTTTGTTGATAAACGAAATTGTGCATAAGCGGCGAGAGCGAATGAGCGATCGGATCGCCCAAAACGGCGAGCAGCTTCATAAGGATAACAGTTCGTCGAAACTGACGCGCAAAGCCGCCATTTTATTTTGCGCCTCAAGCCATTCAAGCTCGGGCTTGCTGTCGGCGACAATGCCGCCGCCCGCGTGGAAAATCGCGCGGTTTTCTTCAATCTGCGCGCTTCTGATCGTAATGGCGCAGTCCATATCGCCGCCAAATCCGAACAACGCGATCGCGCCGCTGTAAAAACCGCGCCTGCTTCCCTCGTATTTGGCGATCAGCTCCATGGCGCGGATTTTGGGCGCGCCCGTCATCGTTCCGGCGCTAAAAGCGGACATAAACAGATCGAACATATCGCGCCCGTCGTCAATACGCGCCGTTACGTCGCTGACGATGTGCATTACATGGCTAAAGCGCTCGATATGCATTAGGTTTGAAACGCGAACGCTGCCGGATTTGGCTACGCGCCCCACGTCGTTGCGCCCTAAATCCACCAGCATAATATGCTCGGCGCGCTCCTTTTCGTCGCTCAAAAGCTCTTTTTCCATAGCCAAATCTTGCGCGATTGTCTTGCCGCGCTTACGCGTTCCGGCGATCGGGCGAAGCAGTATCTCGCCGTCGTTAAGCCTCGCCATTAGCTCCGGCGAGCTTCCGACGATAGCAAACTTTTCGTATGGCAGTAGAAATTGATACGGCGAGGGGTTTTTGCTTCTAAGGACGCGGTAAAAACTAAACGGATCGATTTTAGCCGGCTGAACGAAGCGGTTGGCAAGCAACATCTGAAAAACCTCGCCGCTTCTTATCTCCTCCTTTACCAATTCGACCTTTCGCATAAACTCCTCTTTGGAAAACTGAAAGTTTCCCTCGCCTAACTTTTCGGCGGCGATTAACGGTAGAGGATCCATCGGCGATTTCGCTACTTTCAAAGCCTCCCGCAAAACTTCGTCGCTTCCTTGAAGCGAGCTAAGCGCCGTGAGCGTTCCGTTTTTATGCGAGTAAACAAAAAGATATTCGGGGCGCGCTAAATCAAATTCGGGCGCGTTTGTCGCGTCGATTAAGTTATCCATCGATTTTCTTAGCGTAGGCTCAAAAAGCCTTACCGCGTCGTAGCCGATAAAACCTGTGAAACCGTCTATAAAGCCGATCCCAAGTTTTTCCTGCTCCTCTTTATACGGCGTTTTATCGATCGCGGCAAATCGTTTTTTTAGATAAATTAGCGGATTGTCCTCAATCTCGCTTATGTCGCCGTTTATCATGCAAAAAGTTTTGTCGTTTTCGCGCCAAATCCTCTCGCGCGCGCCGACGGCGACAAAGCTGAAATTGCCGTTTTCGCCGCTTAATCCGCTTTCAAAGAGCAAAACGCGCTTATCGCTAAAAAAAAGCCTTAGCTTGTCGTATAGCGCAATCGGCGTAAGCGTATCGTATAGAACGCGGCGAGAGACGATCAAACTACTCTTTCACGATAAACGCTTCAGGGCTATAGTCCCGCCGTAAATTAGGCAAAGCGTTCAACGCCCGATCTCTTGTCGAATACGGTCCGACGTAGATTCTATGCACGACGACCTTATTTACGGTTTTCTCGCGAACCAAGACGTTTAAACCGCGATCGCGAAGGCTTTTCAAATAGCTCTCGCGGGGCGCTTTGGCGAGCGATTCAATCTGAATATAAAACTTTTCTTCCGTTTTTGCGGGCGCGGCGCTTGTCTCCTTAGCGGGAGTCGCGCTTGGAGTTTTAGGCGGCTGCGGCGGCGTTTGAGTTTTTGGGGGCGTAGTAGCGACGGAGCTAGGCGGCGTCGGAACCGGAACGGCGCTAGGCGGCGTCGGCGCGGTATTCTGAGCGGCGGCGTTTTGAGCGGCTGTGATCGTAGCGTTAAGCTCGTTTTGCCGCGCTTCGCGATGTTTCGCGATAATTTCGTCGATCGCGCTTCTCACCTGTTCGGGATTGCTAACTGGCTGCGGCGACTCAAACATCGTCGTCGGCTGCTTCGCGCCTATCGGATCCGCGTCAAGCGCGTTAGTTTGAGCGGAAACGCTCTGCGTCTCGTTGTATTTGTCGGCGTCGATCACGCGAAAGGTTAAAAACGCGATCACCGCTACTAGCAGCATAGCGGCGCTCGCTAAAAGAGCGTTTCTAACTTTGCCGCCGGAACCTTCGTCCCGCTTAATGAGAATGTCGTTTAGCTCGTCTTCGCTACCGATTATGTCAGCCATCGTTTTTGTCTCCTACATGTGCTTTGACCAACCGCTCCCCCGTTCTTTGGCGTAAACGCCGTAAGGGATCGTTAGAATGTTAAACTCCGGCGGCAGATCGAAAGTTGGAAATACTCTCCACTGCCGAGTCATTTTTTGAACTAGTTTAGCTGAAAGCGCCTTTGCAAGTTGGCAACCCTCGCCAAGCGTCGTATGCCCTTTATGAACGTATAGATGCAAATGCCCGCTAGAACCGCTTTCGTAAGCGGTAAAATTCAAAAAGCCCTCTTCTCGTAGCATTAGCTGCGCTCGGTGGTAGAACCGCTCGCGATCCGCGCCGTTGAAATCAAAGACGATATTCTCCACCATATTTTCCGGCAGTATTAAATCGTGCGCAATCGTAATTTTTTTAGCGAAGTGTTCGTTTAAGATCGGCGGGGAGATCGCGCTATCCACCCTTTCAAACTTATCAAAAAACGTTTTGCCATGAAAGTTGACCTGTTTGGCTAAACCGTCGCGTTTTTTATAGTAGTGCGAAGTTTGCATTTTAATCAGTTTCAACTCCAACTGACTAACCATTTTTTGCCTTAAAAAGTCGCCTGCGAATATACGGGAAATCGGCTCCCAAGCGCTTTGGTTTCTTGAGAGATTGTCTCGATCTTGCGTTCGTTGGTTATATCGTCTAAAACGTCCGCGATCTTTTCGCCGATAAACGCGAATTCGCCCTCTTTCATTCCTCTGCTTGTCAGCGCCGCCGAGCCAAGCCGAACGCCGCTAGTTACAAACGGGCTGCGCTTTTCGCCCGGCACCGAGTTTTTGTTGACGCATATCCCCGCTTTTCCAAGCGCGTAGTCCGCGTCCTTTCCGCTAAACTCGCGGTCTAAAAAACTAAGCAAGATCAGGTGGTTGTCTGTGCCGTCGCTTACGATCTTATAGCCGCGCCGTTGCAAGGTCGCCGCGAGCGTTTTTATGTTGGCTTTAACCTGCTTGGCGTAAATTTTCCACTCCGGCTTTAGATTGTAGCCGAAACCTACCGCTTTTGCGGCGATAACGTGCATAAGCGGTCCGCCCTGCATACCCGGAAAAACCGCCTTGTCGATCTTTTTGGCGATCTCTTCGTCGTTGGTCATTATCGCGCCGCCGCGAGGTCCTCGCAAGGTTTTGTGCGTCGTCGTGGAGACGACGTGCGAATGGGGAAAGGGGTTTGGATACTCGTTAGCGCATATCAAGCCAGCTACATGCGCTACGTCCGAAAGCAGATACGCCCCCGTTTTGTCGGCGATCGCGCGGAAGCGGGCGAAATCAAGCTCGCGCGAATAGGCGCTAAATCCGGCGACGATAATTTGCGGCTTTACCGCTACGGCGATCTTCTCTACCTCGTCGTAGTCGATCAGCCCGTTTTCATTCACGCCGTAAAAAAAACTATGGTAGTTTTGCCCGCTGAAGCTAACCTTAGCGCCGTGCGTCAAATGCCCGCCATGGCTTAAATCCATACCCAAAATTTTGTCGTATGGTTTAAGCAGCGCCGAATATACCGCCGCGTTCGCGCCGCTGCCGGAATGCGGCTGAACGTTGGCGTAGCTCGCGCCGAATAGTTTTTTTAGGCGATCGACGGCGATTAGCTCGATTTGATCCACAAACTCGCACCCGCCGTAGTAGCGTTTAGACGGATAGCCTTCGGCGTATTTATTGGTCAAAACCGAACCCATCGCCTCCATCACGGCGGGGAAGGTATAGTTTTCGCTCGCGATCATCTCAAGATGGTCGTTTTGGCGTTCAAGCTCCTTCTCGATCCATTGAAAAATATCTCTGTCCTCTTTGTCCAGATAGCTCAATTTTCTTCCTTTTGTTCCTGTTTCATCGCGGGAAACAATAGCGCTTCGCGGATTGTATCAAACCCCAATAGGATCATAACAAGCCTATCGATCCCTATCCCCTCGCCCGCCGTAGGCGGCATTCCGTAGCTAAGCGCCGTAATATAATCTTCGTCCATATACATGCCCTCTTCGTCGCCCGCCTCTTTAGCCGCCGCTTGCGCTTTGAAGCGCTCGTATTGGTCGATCGGATCGTTTAGCTCGCTAAAGCCGTTCGCGATCTCGTAACCTCCGATGAAAAGCTCGAAACGATCGGCTAAACGCGAATTATTGTCGTTTCGTCTAGCGAGAGGCGAAATCTCGATCGGAAAATCGACGATAAAAGTCGGATTGATTAACTTAGGCTCCACCAAAACGTCGAATAGCTCCGATTTGATCGCGCCGATTGGCTGTTCTTTTTTTACCTCTACGCCGTTTTTTCGCGCTATTGCCGATAGTTTTTGAATGTCGTTCAGATTTTCGCTAGGCACGCCGCCTATTTCGCATAGCGCCTCGTCGTAGCCGTATCTCGCAAACGGAGCGTTCAGGACAATCGTATGCCCTTTGAAGTTAGTTTCGCTAATTTTAAGCGCGCTTGAAAGCTCGGCGAAATATCTCTCCGTTAAAGCGATCAGATCCTCGTAAGTGTGATACGCCCAATAAAATTCAATCGTAGTAAATTCGGGGTTGTGCGTCGAGTCCATGCCCTCGTTGCGAAAGCAACGGTTAAGCTCGTAGATCGCCTCGAAGCCTCCCACGATCAGCCGCTTTAGATACAGCTCCGGCGCGATCCTAAGATAGCGATCGACGCTTAGCGCGTTGTGGCGCGTAACAAACGCGCGCGCGTTCGCGCCGCCCGGAATCGGGTGAAGCATAGGCGTCTCCACTTCCAAAAAACCGTTAGTTTCAAAAAAACCTCTCGTTTGCGAGATAATTTTGCTTCGTAAAATAAAGTTGTCGCGCGCGTTTGGGTTCATAATCAGATCGAGATAGCGGCGGCGCGAGCGAAGTTCTATATCTTGAACGCCGTGAAATTTTTCCGGAAGCGGGCGAATCGATTTAGTCAAAATCTCGATCGATTTAACATGAAGGCTCAACTCGCCCGTTTTCGTAACAAACCCATAGCCGCTAGCCTGCGTTATATCGCCTACGTCTAGCAATTTTTTTAACTCGTCGTAGCTTTGTCCGATCTCGCTTTGCGATAGAAATAGTTGCAAAGAGCCGCTTTGATCCTCTATCGTAACAAACGCCGCTTTACCCATAACTCGCAAAAGTTTTACGCGACCGGTAACATTATAAATCGCGCTCTCGTCGCGTTCGGCGCCCTCGATCAAACGCGCGTGCTTTTCTCGAAACTTGGCTAGGCTTAGATCGCGTTTAACTCGATTTTCATAAGGGTTTTTGCCAAGCTCTCTTAGGCGCGCTAATTTATCGATCCTAGTTTTAACATAGTCGTTGAAGTCTGGGATCAATTTTTCGCCTTGTTACGGCATTCCTTGCACATTCCGCGAAGCTGCATAGCGTGGCTTAAAATCTTGAAATCGTGGGCGGCGGCAATGGCTTTCTGGCGGTTTTCAATATCTTCGTCGATAAACTCGATCATCCTTCCGCAATAGTCGCATATCATATGATCGTGGTGCGCCTTCAAACCAAACTCGTATTTTTTACCGTTAGCGCCAAAGCTGACGCTAGTTACAATCCCCGCCTCTTCCAAAAGCGACAGAGTGCGGTAGATCGTCGCCGTGCCGATATGCGGGCAGTCGTATTCCTTTGCGATCTTAATCTTTAGCTCTTCGGGTATAAAGTGCGAATCGCTCGCCGCGATCGCCCGCAGTATAACCTCGCGCTGAAAAGTGTATTTAAGGTCCTTCTCCTTGAGCGTTTTTACAAACCGCTCTAACGCTTCGTCGAAGCTCTTTTGGTTCTTTGCGCGCATTGCGTTAATCCTTTCTTTCGTTGGACGTTTCTTCATTTTGCAATTTTGCCGTTTCTTCGCTTTGCTCCGTAGTCTTAGTCGCCTCCTCTAAAACCTCCGCTCCTCTCTCGATTATCTCCGCCACGTCCGGCGGCTCGATCGCCTTCACGCTCTCTTCGACGGTTTGTTTTATGTCTTCCGCTTTAGATTGCGCCTCTTTAAGCGCCTCGCGCGTCTGCGCGTCAAGTTTGATCAAAAAGCCGCCCGTAGCTTTTAACGACGGATACAGGAGGCTATCTTCAAGATTATTTTGCGCCCATTTTGAAATCGCCGCCGTTTGACTTAACGAAAAGATAATCGCCGCGAACAGAACATACACCTTGCCGACGCCGATAAAAAAGCCAAATATTCGATCCAGCCAAACGGCGATCCTCCGCGCCATACTCTCTTTTCTCCTAAGGCGCTTTGAAAGCCAAAGACCGACCAAGAAACATATAGCCCAAACGACTAAAAACACAATAGCGAAACCGGCGAGCTTCGTAGCGCTTTCGCTTGAAAAGTTAAACGAATGATCGGATGTCCATCTGCCGACGACCAACGCCAAGCGCGAGCCTAAGAAAATGCCCAAGCCGACGCCAAGCAAGCTAAAAAATTCTCTGACGGCGCCGCGCAAAATCCCCTGCGCGCCAAGAATAACAATTAGCGATAAAACTACTATATCTAACCAATGAAACGACATTCTATCTCCTAATCCTCGAAAACGCTTACCGCGTTTTTGCTCTGCGATAACGATTTCGCCAACGTTTTTTCGGCGCGATCGCGAATCGTTTCCCAATCGTCCGCCGCGCGATGAGGCGAGAGAGCGGCGCTGAGCGTTACGTTTATGACCTTGTCCTTATAGACAAGTCTGCTCGATTCGACGCGCGCGCTAACGCGCTTTACGGCGAAATACGCCTCTTGCCTATCCACGCGATTGAAAACGACGCAAAACGCCCCTTCGTTTTCTTGACCTTCGCCGTAGCGATAGACGCGGTTGTCGCTTCTAAGCATTCCCGTCAAGCTCTTAGCCGTAAAGAGCAAAATTTTCTCCATAACGACGTAACCTAACTCCTCTTTTAGCCGATCGTAATCGTCTATCGCGACAAGCGCCGTCCAAAGATCGAGGTCGCGATCGCATCCCGCTTGCAAAATCCGTTCGAGTTGATACTTTAGCGCCGCGCGAGTTCTTAGGCGGGTAAGCGGATCGACGAAACTGCGCGTTTCAATTACGTCTAGCTCGCTTTCTAGCGCGCCAATCGCGTTTTCGGCTTTTCGCGTTTCGGAAACGACGGCGTTTATATACGACTTCATCTCGTCTAAAATCGAAGCGGAAACAAAATCGTCCGTTTCTAACGCGCTTAAATCAAACGCGCGCTCTTGCTCTTTTAGTCTTGAAACGCTGTTTGAATACTCGTTTAACGTTTTACGCGCGAATACAAACGATTCCTCAAGACGAATCTCGCGCGCCGCCGCCTCGTCGATAAGCGAACATCGCTTGCTTAATTCGCTTTGCTCTTCGGGAGCGTATCTGCGCATAGCGTCCGAAAAAGCTTTCGCGTAATACGGCGGCAAAGGCGGCGTTCCCGTCTTTTCAAGCGCGTTAAACGCTTCGCTAGAAACGTCTTTCGCAAGTTTATCAAGCTCGACCGTAATCAATAACGCTCCCTTTCTCGCCGACAAAGCCTGAATTATACTCATTTATCTATAATTGCTTAATGAATAAATCCCAAGCGCTAACGGTTATAAACGACGATCTAAACGCTTTAGGGGCGGCGGCGTTAGAACGAAAACGCGCGTTGCACCCCGATCGCGTAACGACTTTCGTGATAGACCGCAACATAAACTATACAAATATCTGTCATATCGGCTGTAAGTTCTGCGCCTTTCATACTTCGGTTGGCACAAAAGACGGATATATTCTCCCATACGAGATTATCGATCGCAAGATCGAGGAGCTAATCGCGGTAGGCGGCACGCAAATTCTGTTTCAAGGCGGCGTTCACCCAAATTTGGCGATCGACTACTATGAAAACCTTGTCGATCATATTCATACGACTTTTCCCGCGATCGATATTCACGGCTTTTCCGCCGTCGAGATCGCCTATATCGCCAAAATTAGCGCCCTGTCCTCTAAAGAAGTTTTGGCGCGGCTGAAAGATCGCGGCATGCAATCTATGCCGGGCGCGGGCGCCGAGATACTAAGTGATCGCGTCAGATCGTATGTTAGCCCGAACAAGGTAAGCGCTAACGATTGGCTGCGCATTCACGGCGAGGCGCACGAACTTGGAATGACCACGAGCGCCACGATGGTTTTCGGATTAGGCGAAAGCGACGAGGAGATTATCGATCATCTTGAGTATTTGCGCGTTCAGCAAGATAAAACGGGCGGTTTTACCGCTTTTATTTTGTGGAGCTATCAGCCGGATCGCACGCCGCTACAAAAACTCCGCCCCGATTTGACCAAACAGAGCTCGAATCGCTATCTAAGACTTTTGGCGCTCTCTAGGCTCTATCTGGATAATTTCGCGAATATCCAAAGTAGTTGGGTTACGCAGGGCGCCTATATCGGACAGCTCGCGCTTCGCTTCGGCGCGAACGATCTAGGCAGCACGATGATGGAAGAGAACGTCGTCGCCGCAACGGGCTGTTCGCACTCGATGGTTACTGAGGAGATGGTCGATCTTATTAAAGGCGTGGGAGAGATACCCGCGCAGAGAAATACGCGCTATAAACGCCTGCGCGTTTTTAGCGATAGCGCCGCTCTCGCTTTTTAGTCGGCTTAGAAACGACGTGCGGGGCTTTGGCGGGATATATTCGGCGCGTAAAACGCCAACAGAAAAATGTTCTTTTGCCTTGATGCGTTAACGAGTTTAGGAGCAAGGTTGAACTATAATAAATCCGACGTTTACGCGCCAACGCGGCGGTTTTCGCCTATTTAATAAGGAGATCAATGACGGCGGTTATTTTGTGCGGCGGATCTGGGACGCGCCTTTTTCCGATCAGCCGCGAATTGATGCCAAAACAATTCGTTCCCTTGCTTGGAAAAGAGTCGCTTTTCCAAAAAACCGTTAAACGAAACGCGCCCCTGTGCGATAAAACGCTGATCGTTTGCAACGCGGAGCATTATTTTTTAGCGCTGGATCAACTCGACGAGGCGAATTTACGCGCCGATCGCGTTTTGATCGAGCCGATCGGGCGCAACACCGCCCCCGCGATCGCCTTAGCCGCGCTATCGCTTGACGAAAACGATACGCTTTTAGTCGCGCCGAGCGATCATCTTATCGACGATAGCGGCGGATTATACGCCAAAGCCGTAGCCAACGCGACGCAGTTTGCCAAAGAGGGCTATCTCGTCGTTTTTGGAATCAAGCCGACCTATCCGGAAACGGGTTACGGCTATATTGAAGCGCAGGGCGACGCGGTAAAAACGTTCAAGGAAAAACCGGATCTAGCGCTGGCTAAAGCGCTGATCGCTAAAGATAACGTATATTGGAATAGCGGAATGTTTTGCTTTAACGCTAAAGCCTATCTCGACGCGCTCGCCGAGCACGCCCCTACTCTGCTTGAGCGGTGTAAAGCCGCGTTTGAAACGGCGAAAATCGACGATAAAGTCGTTAGAATCGCCCGCGACAAGATGAGCGAGATCGAAGATATTAGCGTCGATTACGCGGCGATGGAAAAAGCCCAAAACATTCGCGTAACGCCTTGCGCCGCTAAATGGTCGGATATGGGCGGTTTTGAAAGTCTATATAACGAACTGCCCAAAGACGATCGCGCCAACGCGGGAGAGGCGCTTTATATCGACTCAAAAAACAATCTCGTAGTAGGCGGCGCTAGGCATATCACGGCGATCGATTGCGAAGACCTTATGATTATCGACTCGTCCGACGCGTTATTGATCGCGAAAAAAGGCAGCGGGCAAAAGGTTCGCGAGGCGGTTAAGGCGCTTAAAGCTCAGGGTAGCGATCTGCCCAAGATTCACGCGATCGCGCATCGCCCGTGGGGAACTTACGAAGTTTTAGATACGGGCGATCGCTTCAAAATTAAACGTATTGTGGTTAAACCGGGCAAGCGAATGTCGCTACAAAAGCATTTTCACCGCAACGAACATTGGATTGTTCTTAGCGGCGCGGCGCTTGTTACTCTCGAAAACAAAACGACTCAAATCAACGCGAACGAATCGATCTATATTCACGCGGGTTGCGTCCACCGTCTGGAAAATCAGGGCAAAATCGATCTTGTAATAATCGAGGCGCAGGTTGGCGATTATCTTGGCGAGGACGATATTGTCCGCGTAGAGGACGATTTCAAAAGGATATAAGTTGCGCCGCGTTCTTTTAATCGCCATGCTTTGTTTGCCATTGCGAGCAAAGGCGATTATAGACGAGCGACCCGTCTATTTTCCAGCCGACGAAGCGCCATCGCAAACGACGCGCGCAGGATACGCGGTGCAGATAGGCGCGTTTGACGGCGAAAGCGCGGCTTTCGCGCTAATGGCGGAAGCGAGAAAAAAATACGGCGATAAACAGACGATCTTGCGCGTTTTACCGCGAAGTTACGCGCCGTATCTCGTATGGATCGCAGGTTTTACGAGCGCTACCGAAGCTAGAGAGTATATCACCGCGCACAAAATCAACGGCTTTGTCGTAGAAAACCGCTAGCGCGTCGGAACGCGCTTTGCTTCTTGCCTCGCAAGGAGCATAAATGACGCTTTTGCGGGCTAGAAAGATCGTGTTGCAAAATGTGGCGGAACACCTAAACGAACGTTATTCCAGCCTTTACTATAAAATCCATAGCGGACGTTTAACGCTTGACGAGGCGCGTTTGATTGGCGCGGAGATAGAATCGCTTGAAGATATGATCGGCTACGTGAAAAGCGAGGCGCGAAGCGTCAATCGCGACAGCGTGCGCGAAGCCGCCGACGAAGTGTTGGCGATCTGGCAAAAAGAGGCGAGATGAGTCTAGACTACGCAAAAGCCGCCTATCGCCGCGCGCGAATCTCATACGCTCTTCAGGAGCTTCGCAACGAAATGCGGTTATACGCAAACGACATCGAGCGGCGTTTAAGACGCGCGAGAACCGACGAAGAGTTGCGGGAGCTATTGAGCGCGATCGTCGTTCTGCGCGAAGCTCGCCGATTTTACCGCGAAACGATCGCGCCTAAAGCGCCCCGTTTTGATTTCGCGGCGGCGCTTAATATCGGCGTTTAAACCAACGCCGCTTTTATAGCGCGGCAATAAATCTTTTGATTTACGTATTTGCGTTTGCGCGGCGAAGCTGGGCGCCGAGCGTTATAAAAATTGGTTTAACTGCGCCGCTTTGACGCGAAAAAGCGCGTTTATGGCGGCATAGGAAAATTTTAGATAGCGCGCAAACTTATCCGCAAAAAACTAGACGAGCTTTCGTATTTGCCGTATTTTTTGCGTTCTACCACGCGCGCGTCGCTAGTAAGCAGTCCGCGCGGTTTTAAAACGGGGCGAAAGCTCGCCTTGTCGAATAGCGTTAGCGCTTTGCTAATGCCGCGCCTTAACGCGGAGTAGCCGCCGCCAAGCGCGTTAGCCGTAATTGTTTTCGCTTTGCTTTCGCTAGATTTTCGTTAGACAAGATTAGATCGACGCTAATTTAAGCGGAGACGATCTAGCATTCGCTAATTTTGATTTCATCAGGAAGGAGATTGTTGCAATGCAACTCATTCAGTTTGGATCGATCCTTAATCCGTTATCGGAGGTCAAAAA